>JAYRIK010000082.1:0-1987 GCA_041906865.1 Candidatus Auribacterota bacterium | reverse complement strand
CCATACATAAACAACAGTTTACAGCAGCACTTCTACACGCACATTAGGCAGCAGCCAGACGAAATAGAACAAGGAACATTGACCACACAAAATAGACATGACTTATCAGTAGAGTATTAAACCCAACTTATTATGTCTACCCACTAATATCAAGGTTTTCAATAGCAGTACCACATGCCAGATACGAAGTGTTTAGGCTCCAGCTTGTTCAACTGAGTGGCTTTCAGCAGATACAAAAGAAAAATTGCGGCTTTATGGGATTGCACCCCCGGGAAGGGCTCGGGACAACCTCGTTTTGATTTCTGGGAAAGCGCGCCAGACAGAAGCTGATTCGGAAGTTACAAGATGCCCGTACTGCGGGTCGGAATCGACTGAGCTCCGGAGCGAATTTGGCTCTACCGCGTGTAAAGCATTGCATTTTTGTAAAAGCTGCCTGCAGCCGTTTGAGCGGTTCAAAGCCATATAACCCTTTCTTTTTACGAGCAAATTTAATTTCTACTCCATCAATAAGACACGTTGCCTCAGACCCTGCACGTTTTTGAGCCTCATCCAAAACAATTTTTTGTTCTTTTTCATTTAAACTTGCTCCATCTCCATCATGAGGGCCAGGGTCTTTGAGGCGTCTCACTTTTTTTTCTGTAGCTGAGCCTCCTAACCAACTGGGCAATAATCTCTTCCACCTCGATTTCTCTGGAGAAGCAGATACACTTATCTTTTCTTGAGGGGAATGAACACTGCTTTCAACTCTTAATTCACGACCAGGATCTAGATCGTCAAGAAGTCTTATTAATGTTCCTCTTTGTGAAAAGTAACGAGGATTCGAAACGTCAGGAGCAAATGATGATGGATCAAAAAATAATCTTAATAATTTGTCAAAAGAACTTGTCCCGCGAAAAAGTCGCAAAGCCTGTGCTTGTATTTCCGAGAATGGAGGAATTTCTTTCGGTTCAAATCTTCTCCCATATAAAACCCAAAGAAGTAATACAGGTAAGACCTTATGAACATGTTCGCTAAGATTACCAATAGGAAGTTGTTTTGGGTTTAAACTTTTAACAATTTTATTTTTTAAAATATCAAAAGAAATAACCTCCCCTTCACCCTTAAAGATAATATCTGTCAAAGGATCAAAGTCCCGAGATAATTCATATCCTTCCCTTCTTAAACTTTCATCTGTATCCTCTAATGCACAGAAAAAAGAAATTAGAAATTTTAATCGCTCATGAGGATCTGGATGAAGAGATGCCCAAAATTGGCCAAAAGAAGAAACCTCTCCAATAATTTCTTCTGGTTCATACGGAAGGTTAAAATTTATTTCTTCACAAGTCACCGTTGCTTCAACAATTTTCCCTGTTTCCAAGTCCATGACTTGATAAGTACATGCATCATTCTCCTCATAACGGGGAGATACTTGAGCAATAATCGCAAATCCTTGTTCAAGAAATTTCAGGAAAGCCCTTTCAAGTCTTGAGCTCTCTCTGGCACCAAATTTTTTAGCGCTGGCAACAGCTCCTTTTTGAAATCTTTTCAGCTGTTCATCTTTTGAAAGTTCAGTTTCGTTTTGATAATGTTGCGCCACTCTAGTCTCTGCCATCGCTATTACTTTTGAATTAAATTCATCGATCAAAGAACTATCACTTCTAAGAAAATCTCCCGTAAGCCTGCTATGGATATTTCTATTTTCAGTCAACAGATCTAATGCATCTTCAAAGGACATATCATTAATTTTCTCGTGCATAAATTCTTGCAATTTTTTCAATTCTTGGGCTTCAACATGTCCCCTCCTATAAGCTGTTGAGTCATTTCTTTGCACTCCTTGAAGAAGTTCTGGGTATTCAGCCATGCGAACATCATTGGCCCAAGCTAAAATGTGTTTCACTCGAGTCCATGTATATTCCTTTGGTAAATCTGCTTTGCCTTGTTCTATCGCAACTCTTAAATTTTCAAATCTTATGTCTATGAAAATCTCTGAAAGTTCATGTTGTTCATT
>JAYRIK010000081.1:0-11604 GCA_041906865.1 Candidatus Auribacterota bacterium | reverse complement strand
CCCTTTGGACGATGTGCTCTCACGATGGGAGGGATTAGGTTATTATTCAAGAGCCCGTAATTTACAACAAGCAGCAAAAACAGTTCTTGAAAAATATAAAGGGACTTTACCTTCTACAGCTAAAGAGCTCATTGAACTACCCGGTATTGGTCCTTATACTGCAAATGCTATTGCGAGTATTGCTTTTAATGAGCATGTAGCCGTTGTAGATGGAAATGTACGTCGATTATTGTCTCGTCTCTTTTTGCTGAAAGACGAACCTCTAAAAATACAAGAAACCTCTCAAGATCTTATTTTAAAAGACAGAGCTGGAGATTCAAACCAAGCTATGATGGAATTGGGGGCAATGATTTGTTCACCTCAAAAACCTTCCTGCCTTTTATGTCCCCTGAAATCATTTTGTTTAGCTTTTCAAAAGGGACTTCAAGAAGAATATCCTCCTACAAAAAAAAGAATTATTCAGAAAAAAATTTACACATTGGCAGCTTTAATTCAAAAAGAGAATCAATTTTTAATTCGTCAGAGACCTGTGAAAGGCCTACTCGGCGGACTTTGGGAATTCCCTACAATCGTAACAACTCCTAAGGCAAAAGCTTCTACCATATTTAAATCTTATTTTAAGAATGAACTTCAAATGTCTATTACCCTTAGGCAAAAAGAAGGAACTTACTCTCATATCTATACCCATCTCAAAGAGCATTTGGAAGTTTATACTCTAGAATGGGTCAAAGGAGAGATTCCTAATTCTAAAAAAGAGACTTGGAAATGGGTTTCGTTATCAAAGATAAAAGATTTTGCTTTTACAGGAATTTGCGCAAAAATCAGGGAAAAAGTTTTTACTCAGCAACAAAAGGAAAATTCTTAGATACTTCCGAAAGAACTTTGCCATCCGTTATCACCTGAATCGTAAAAACAATCAAATAATGACCTGAAGCATTCGAGGGGATATTCAATTTGTATCGATCTCTACGTCCTCCCTCTAAAGCTGGTTTTTTCTGCTCATCCTTTAAAAGACAATGACCTTGAGCGTCATAGAGCTCAATATGAAAAAGGGTCTGCGCATCTACTGAAAATCCCCTTCTCACATACTTCATCTCCGTCATCAAATCTGAACCAGGCTTAACCTTATCATTATTGATAACATGTCCATCTGTGTCGATACGAACAAGCGATTGGAATTCTAAAGTAGAGTCTTCCGAAAAAGCCAAACATGTGAATAAAAAGAAAATACCAAAAGTTATAATTTTTTTCTTCAATAGATTATTCCTTTCTAACCTTGCTTTTCCATATCGCATAAATTGCTGGATATACTAACAGTTCTAAAATAAACGAAGTGGAAAGACCTCCCACCATGGGAGCTGCGATTCTTTTCATCATATCAGAACCCACTCCAGTTGCCCAAAGAATAGGAACAAGACCCATAAAGGCTGCCATCACTGTCATCATTTTGGGACGAATTCTTTTAACAGCTCCATGCACAATGGCTTCCTCCAAATCTTTTTGTGTATTCATTTGTCCTTTTTCTTGAGCATCGCGATAAGACATATCTAAAAAAAGAAGCATAAAAACTCCGGTCTCTGCATCCAATCCCATCAATGCAATCATTCCCACCCAAACCGCAATTGAAACATGATACCCCAAAATCCATAAAAGCCATACAGCCCCAATCAGCGAAAAAGGAACCGCCAGTAAAACAATCCCCGTTTTCACAATCGACTTTGTATTTAAATAAAGTAAAAATCCAATAATGAAAAGCGTCAGAGGAAGAACTAATTTCAATCTTTCTCTCACTCGCAACATATTTTCATATTGGCCACTCCATAAAAGTGTATACCCTTGAGAAAGTTGAAGTTTTTCAGATACAATTTTTTTTGCATCACGAACATAACTTCCAATATCTCGTCCAGCCATATCCACATAAACATAGCCTGCCAGAAGACCATTTTCATTTCGAATCATGGACGGACCGGTCATCATTTGAATATCCGCCAGTTGAGCCAAAGGAATTTGAGCCCCGGACGATGTCATGACCAACACACGTTTTAATTTTTCCACATCATCTCTCAGCTCACGTGCATAACGCACATTCACAGAATAGCGCTCACGCCCTTCAATGATTGTTGTAATATTTTCTCCTCCAATCGCTGCCATAATGACTTCCTGAACATCTGAAATCGAAAGACCATAACGAGCGAGTTCTTCCCTCTTTAAATTAAAATCCAAAAAATATCCTCCTGCTACACGCTCTGCATAAATGCTGCGCGTTCCAGAAATATCTTTTAAAATCATTTCAAGATGAGTTCCAATCTCTTCGATTTTTTTGACATCACTCCCCAAAATTTTAATACCAATAGGAGTCCGCACCCCAGTCGTCAACATATCAATGCGATTCTTAATGGGAAGCGTCCAGGCATTGGTAGTTCCAGGAATTTTTAAAGCTTGATCCAATTCATTGATTAAATCTTCTTTTGAAATTCGATCAGGCCAAATCCATCGCAAAGGAGTTTGTAAAAACTTTGGCATCTTGGATGAATACCATCTTTGTTTATGGCGCCATTCATGCTCAGGTTTAAGCCTCACCACCGTTTCCATCATTGAAAATGGAGCGGGATCCGTTGAACTTTCCATACGTCCAGACTTTCCGAAAACTCCTTCTACTTCTGGAAAGCTTTTTAAAATTTGATCCTGTTTCTGAAGCAGTTTTTGTGCCTCCGTCACAGAGATTCCAGGCAATGTCGTTGGCATATAAAGCAAATCGCCTTCCCACAGAGGAGGCATAAACTCTGAACCCAATTTAAAATAAATAGGGATTGTTGTTAAAACAAGTCCTAAGGCTGCAGCAATTGTTGCTTTTCGATGACGCAAAACAAATCGACATACAGGTTCATAAATTTTAAAAAGTATTTTGCTAATGGGATGTTTTTCTTCCGGATAATAAGTGCCCACTGCAAGCCGAGTTGCCCATCGAGAAAGGCCTCGCCATTTTAACTTGAAAGGTTCCATTCGAGTAAAAAGCATACGTAAGGCAGGATCCAAAGTGATTGCAAGAATCGCAGCAATGGCCATCGCCAAATTTTTTGCCCAAGCTAAAGGCTTAAAAAGTCGACCTTCCTGATCCACCAAAGTAAAAATAGGCATAAAAGAAACTGCGACAACCAAAAGAGAAAAGAAAACAGAAGGTCCAACTTCTTTTAATGCTTTAAGTCGGATCTCATGAAAATCTCCTTTTCGTCCCCCCTGAATCCACTGCTCCAGTCGTTTGTATGCATTTTCTACTTCTACAATGGCACCATCCACCAAAACACCAATGGAAATTGCAATACCCGAAAGAGACATAATATTGGACGTTAGATTCATCCCATATAAAGGAATAAAAGAAAGAAGAACGGCAATAGGAATCGTAACAATAGGAATAATGGCTGAAGGAAAATGCCAGAGAAAAAGAAGAATCACCAAACTCACAATGATCATTTCTTCTAAAAGCTGATGTTTCAAAGTTTCAATAGCTCTTAAAATAAGATTGGACCGATCATAAGTCACTTTTATTTGAACACCTGGAGGAAGTGATGGTTCAAGCTCTTTTAATTTTGTTTTGACACGATCAATCACATTGAGTGCATTCTCTCCAAACCGCATGATCACGGTGGCTGTAACCACATCTCCTTGTCCATTTAAATCTGCTAGGCCTCGACGAATATCTGGACCTATTACAACATTTGCCACATGTTTAACTAAAATGGGAGTTCCATTTTGATCATTGCCCACCACAATTTTTTCAAGATCTTGAATGTTCTTTGCATAACCCCGACCTCTCACCATGTATTCAGCTCCAGAAAACTCCAGAAGTCGACCTCCCACTTCTTGATTCCCATTTCGAATGGCATCAACCACTTTTGAAAGAGAAATACCATAAGCCGATAATCGATTAGGATCTATGGTAATTTGATATTGTTTCACAAACCCACCCAGAGAAGCTACTTCAGCTACACCCTGAACACTTTGAAGTTGATAACGTAAGAACCAATCCTGAAAAGAACGTAATTCCTGCAAATCATGTTGTCCTGTTGTATCCACCAGTGCGTATTGAAATACCCATCCAACACCTGTAGCATCAGGTCCCAGCTCTGTTTTCACGCCTTCGGGAAGACGTGCAGTAATTTTACTTAAATATTCCAATACACGACTACGTGCCCAGTAAAGATCAGTTCCATCTTTAAAAATGACATAGACATAAGAAAATCCAAAATCAGAGAATCCCCGAATAGCCTTAACTTGAGGAGCTCCAAGCATCGATGAAATAATAGGATAAGTGACTTGATCTTCAATGATGTCGGGGCTGCGATCCCAACGAGAATAAATAATAACCTGTGTATCTGATAAATCTGGAATCGCATCCAAAGGAATATTTCGAGTGCACCAGAAAGCTGCGACCATCGCCGCAATCACCAACAGGATGATCAAAAATTTATTGTGAGCAGAGAACTCTATCACTCTTTCAATAAAGCTCTGCTTGGGTGAAATTTCTTTTTGTATCAGCAAATTATCCTCCATGGTGATGCCCTTCTATTCCGCCACCCATAATAGAGTCAGAAGAAACAGATTTATTTTTTTTCGTCTCTTGCGAAGGTTTATGTTTTCCTGAATCGATAGAAGCAGTATCTGCGCCTTGTATTGATGCTTTCAAACGGCTCTCTGAATCAATCAAAAAGTTTCCATTAATTACCACTTCTTCCCCTTCTAAAATCCCTTTCTCAATCTCAACCCCATCATTTCCTCTGCCCCCCAAAATAATTTCACGTGGTTCAAAAAGCCCATGACCTTTGCTGACAAAAACAATTTTGCGCATCCCTGTATCCATGACTGCTTGTATGGGGACTTGAAGTCTTTCACCTAAATCAACATTGATTTGGGCATTCACAAACATCTCAGGCTTCAAAAGATTTTCCTGATTAGAACATTCCAATCTTGCTATGGCTGTTCGAGTTTGAGGTTTTAAAGCAGGAGAAATATATATAACTTTTCCTGTAATTTTTTTCTGTTCATCATTGGATAAAGTAACCTCTGCTTCTTGACCTATTTTAACCCAAGGCAAATCATATTCATAAAGATCCACCTCTACCCACAACGTGGAAAGATTTGCTAAATGATAAAAATCAGCTCCCCTCTCCATATACTCGCCTGCAAAAACATGTTTGACGAGAACGATACCATCGATGGGAGATGTCAAAACTAAAGCTTTTTGAGGAACATTTTTTTCTTCTAATTTTTTAATTTCATCTTCAGAAATATCCCATAAAAGAAGCCTTTTTTTAGCTGAATTTAAATTAATCTTGGCGTTTTCGTAAGTTGTTGCGCTTACCTCAGAAGACAGATTTTTCAGAGTGCGCAAAGCTAGAAGATATTCCTCTTGAGCTGAAACAAAATCAGGACTGTAAAAAGAAAAAAGTGGTTGCCCTTTTTTAACAGCATCTCCTTCATACTTTGCATAAATCTCCTCAATCCATCCTTCTACTTTTGGATGGACATGAACAATCTTGGTTTCATCTACCACTACACGCCCTACAGAACGAATGGTTTTAGTCAGAGATTGTTTTTTAGCCACAACCGTCTTTACGCCTACCAGCTGTAATTTCTGAGGACTTAATAAAATTGAGGCATGATCCTTCGTTAAATTTTCTTTCTCAACATTCTCCTCTCCCATATGAGTGCCACAAACAGGACAAGTCACCTTTTCTCCTGACTCTGACATCACGAGCATCGGACAAGGTTGGCCATCATGAACCATGGGACAATTGTGCATAAAACAAACACCTTTCGAGTCCTTCGTTTCAGAGCCATTTTTTACAAGATCCATGTGACAAATAGAACATTGCCCTGGTTTGTCACTTTTAATTTCTGGATGCATCGGACAAACATATATTTCTTTTATTTCTGATTGAGCAGAAATATTGGAGACATTTACTGCATCATCTTCTGTTTTATTTTCTTTCAACACCAATTTCATATTACAAATGGGACAATCCCCGGGGCGATCACTGGTATAGGTCGGATGCATCGGACAATAATAAATCTCTTTTTCAGAGTGGGCAGCTTTTTGAGTAGTTTGAAGATAGACCATAATTCCACCACCTAAAATCAGCGTAGTCATCATCAATAATATCCATTTTTTTATTTTCATAACTATTCCCTCTTTTAAACAATCTAAAATCTATGAGTTGATTTGTTCACCCACATTTTTTTCCAACTCTGCCAAATTTTTATAAAAATCTGAAACTGCTTGCTCATATTCCAACTGAAATTCTAAAAGGCTTCTCTGGCTATCTAAAAGCATGAGAAAATCAATTTTGTTTGTTTGATAATTCACCTGAGCAGATTGAATCACTTGTTCTGCCGACGGCAAAATTTCCAAGTGATAGAGATCTACCAAACTCTGAGCTGTTTTAACTTTCACAACCCCTTCTCGAATGCTCAAAAAAACTTCTAATTTCTTGGACTCATATTCACTTCTCGCCTTTTCCAAATTTGCTTTAGCTTCCCGAATCGCTCCACTGACTCTGGCTCTTGACCAAAGCCAAGGGATGTTGATTCCAAACATCACATCATATTCTTCTAACCCTGTTCCATCAAATTGACGAGCCTCTAGTCTCGTAAAAAAATTGGGCCAATACTCTCTTTTAGCCAGTTTTAATTCATAAAGGCTTGCACGAATATTAAACTGTTCATTTCTTAACAGAGGACTGTGCTCAACGGTCGTGCGTATTAAAACCTCTTCATCCAAAGACAATGCTTCAATGGGTCTGGTTTGAGGTTTTTGAAAAATTTTATTTTGTGTGTGCGCAAGCAAAGAATTCAGTCTGGCTTGAACTGAGACTTGCATCTGCTGCTGAATTAAAATCCTGTTTTTTGTTTTTGCAAGCTCCACCTGAGCTTTTAAAACATCTTGTTGAAAGCCTTTACCCAATTCATATTTTTCTCTCGCGATATCCAAAAACTGCTTCAACAAATCTTCATGTCTTTTCAAAATTTCCAGAGAATTAACCACCGAACAAAAATCTGCATAAGCCATTTTCACTCGGGCGATAATTTCAAGTTTTTTCTCTAAATACTCCTGATAAGACTTTTGAACTTCTTGTTCAGCCATCTTTCTTTTAAGACCCAGCTTGCCTGGAAAAGGAATTTTTTGAGAGAAACTCCATTCAATGTCTTGATAACGTCCCCAGTCGAGAGTGTTTTTAGGCATGCCTTCAAATTCAACAGCTAATTCCGGGTCATCCCAAACACCCGCCTGCATGGCTTTAAATTTTGCTGCTTCACGCCTGTATTGTAGGACATGAATTTCTGGATTAGTTTTTAAAGCCTCTTCAATCAAACCTTGGAGATTTAATTCAGTCGATTTAGAGTCAGCCCAAAGTGAATGAACTGAAACTATTCCTGCCAAAAATAAAGTAACCCAAAAACTTCTACACATCATGACGCTCCTTCTTTTAAAGCCAATTACACATTGATTATCGCAACATCCATTTAGACAAAAAAGAACCTGATAAAAATAAAACATATTTAGCAGGCAAAAGGAGGCGCTAGAGAAGGAAAAATTCTTTCATAGAAAAGATTATTGGGGAAAATATCAGGGGGGCTTAAATTGAGAATAAAATTTTCAAAATATATTTTTTGACTTGGAATATCAAGAATATAGGCCAAAAAGAAAGAAGACGTTTCTTTTTCTTTAGTAAATTCGACTATCTTAGGTAAATTAGCTGAGAAGGAACAGCAGCATAACCCACCCTCACCGAATGGTTTTTGAGGCTGTTTTTCTGAAGAAGCGTGACAAGAGGGTAAATGCTTTTTGGAAGAAGAGCAGCAAGCAGAAGTGCCTACCACTCCGCAAGATAAGGAGCCGACAAAATAAATGAGAACAAAAAAGGAACCCAAAAAATTTGCCATATCTTTATTATCCTCCCTCAAAAGACGCACGTCAATAAAAAGTGCAACTCCTCTAGGAATAGAAAATTCTTTAAAAATTTAACGATCCTGATGATAAAATTTAAACTTTCAAGTTGAAAGTAGAGACAACCTCCTTTACGATAATCGGCTCATGAAAAAAATAATTTTTAGTTTTCTATTGTTAACAAGCGTTACTTTTCTTCAAGCTCAACCTTTTGAAAAAGGTCCGGACATTCCCGTTGAATCGTATCTGGTCTTCAATATAGAAACAGACACGATCATTTTTGAAAAAAATCCAAACGCCCCTCATGCCCCTGCAAGCTTAACAAAATTGATGACTCTGTATCTTGCATTGGATGCGATTCAAAATGGAAAAGTAAAATGGGAGCAACTCTATACTGTTCCCAAACATGTATGTCGAACAGGCGGATCCAGAGCAAGACTCTGGCCGGGAGAAAAAATTTCCATTCGAGAACTTGTAAAAGCAGCCGCCATTGGAAGTGCCAATGATGCCGCCGCTGCTCTTGCTGAAATAATAGGGGGCTCTCAAACAAACTTTGTGAACATGATGAATGCTAAGGCTCGTTCTTTAGGACTCACTCAAACTCGATTCGTAAGCCCGCATGGACTGCCCCCACGTCCTGGCACTCCTAAAGATACAACAACAGCTATGGATCTTAAAAATCTTGCACTTTTAATTCTTAAAAATCATCCAGAAATATTACAAATCACTTCTCTTAAACAGGCTTATATTAGAAAAGGCAAATACCGTTTTATTAATACGAATAAGCTCATTGGTAAATACCCTGGAATGACAGGACTTAAAACAGGTTTTACAAATGATGCAGGATTTTGTTTAGTTTCAACCGTCAAACGTGACAATCTGAATATCATTTGTGTTCTTTTAGGTGCTAAATCCAATAAAGAACGCTTTACCTACACGCAGAAACTTCTAAATGAAGTATTCTCTCAGTTTACGAACATTTCTATTCCCTGCAAGGGGAAAACCTTTGAAGTTCCTATTGCAGAGAGTAAGAATGCGACAGACATTGGAATTGCTCAAAGAAATCTTTCTTTCATCGGACCTAAAAATTCTGCTTCAAAAATCTGTTATGAGCTATTTATTCCTCATCATCTCAAAGCCCCTATTGCTCCAGGACAAAAGATTGGAGAATATGTCGCCAAATGGAATGGGAAGACTTTAGCGAGAACCAATATTTTAGCTAAAAATCCTATTGAGAAAAAAGGGGTTTTAAAGAGGATTTTGTCTTAATGACTAAGAAGTATACTTTTCTTTTTTAAACCATTCGATTGCCTTTCGCAAAGCCTGTTCAACAGAACTTTGAGGCAATCCCAATTCTCGAACAGCTTTGGATGCATTAAAAAACATCACTTTACGAGCCATGCGTACTCCGTCTATAGGAATGGAGGGAGGTCGGTGACTGATAAAATTGGAATAAGCAGTACTAAAATAGGCTAAACCTAAAGCTGCCCATAAAGGCATTTTAAATTTAGGCATAGAAATACCTGTCGAGCGTGATAAAATTTCAAAAATTTCTTTTAACCAAAGATTTTGACATCCCAAAATATAGCGCTCTCCCACTCTACCCTTTTGAGCAGCAAGAATATGTCCTATAGCAACATCCTCAACATCAATTAAATTTAAACCTGTTTCGATATATCCGATCATGCGTCCCTTCAAAAAATCTACGATCATCTGCCCTGTGGGAGTTGGTTTTACATCGCGCGTGCCAACGGGTGTACTGGGATTCACAATCACAATCGGAGCACCTGCTTTTGCGAGTTTTGTCACCTCTTCTTCAGCTAAAAATTTAGATCTCTTGTAATGAGAAATCATATCATTACAAGTGACAGGTGTTTCTTCATTGCCAAATCCTTCTTCTTTGGAGACACCTAGAACGCCTACCGTGCTTGTATAAACAATTTTTTTCACCCCCGCTTCTAATGCTGTTTTGATGATATTAACTGAACCCTGAACATTCGATTCATAAAGCGTTTGAGGGTTTTTCACCCATAAACTGTATTCAGCAGCCACATGATAAAGAGTATCGCACCCTTGAAGCGCTTTTGAGAAAGAACCTGAATTTCTCAAATCTCCTTGCACTAAATCGACAGAAAAACCTTCTAAATTTTTTAAAGAACTTTGAGGGCGAGTCAATGCTCGAACTTTTTCCCCATTTAAAAGCAATTTCTCAATGACATGGCTTCCGACAAAACCGGTTCCCCCTGTCACAAAACTCATACCCATGATGTCTTGATCCTCTCATCTTGTTTTTCAAACCTTTATAGGCATTTCAAAGAACTTCTGATGAAATCCTAGTTTCTCACCTAAAAACTCGACATCCTTTGGCATACCCTCTAATGAATTCTGTTTTAAAGAATCAAAAAAAAGATTTTGTATTTTCCATAGAGATATATTCAAGGCTGTCTCATTCGAAAAATCTAAAATTTTCTCAATCGATTTGAAATCATTTTGAAAAAATAATTTTTCGAGTTGAGTTTCCAACACGCCGCGTAAAGAGGCTAAATCTAAAGCAATATCCCAATGTTTGGCTTCTTCCAAAATAGCCTTCATTTCTTTTAAAGCTCCATCTTTTTCTGAAAAAGCCTTCACAATCCTTTCTAAACGTCTCATCAATACATATTCGACAGATGAATGAAATGATTTAGGCAAAGGGATCTCTTCTTGTCTAAGATGTTCCATCACAGAACGATTTTTTTCATAAAATTCTTTAAGAGATTCTTCTAACTTAAACAAATTTTCTTCAGTCACAAGATTCAAAATCTTCCTTTTCTCGTCTAAGAAAAGATTTTTCAAAGTCCAATAAGATCCTGCTTTTTCTTGTCGCATTTGAGAAATCATTTCTTTAAAAAACTTGCCCTTAAATTTCTCTGTGCTTTCCATTCTAAAAGCATCAAAAGATTCCACATTAGGCCACGTCACACAATGAAAATCAGGACCTCCTAAAAATAAAAGGGCAAAAGCCATTTCCCTAGATTCCAAAGTCATTTTGGAAGTAATCAAAACCCGTCCTAGCGAAAAAGAAACTCCCTCTTCTGTTAAATGCTCTATCCCTAAAGACTTATAGTTAAAACTATAAAGTGTACTCTGTTCCGGATAAGATTCAAAAAGACTGCTGATAGCCCAATGTGCCATGGCTCTATTAAAATCAACTCGGGCTGGTTTTACAGCCTTTTCATAAATCCCTAAACCTGTTCCCCATTCTTTCAAATTGCTTTTAGCCTTTGAAAGATATTGAGAAAAAGAATTTTCAAGATTTTCCAATCTTTTATAGTCCCTTGGGGATAGTCCCCGATAGGGGGCAAAATTTTCTCCAAAATCTTTTGCTAGCTGAATAGCCCGATCCGCGTAGTTTAAAATTTGAACCGGTTCCAGTCCTGAGATCTCATCAAAAAACCATCCACAGCTTGTAAACATAAGCATGGCATTTCGCTCGATTTCCATCAGTTTTACGATTCTTATCTTGTCTTCCTCAAGAACAACTTGAGGAGCATGCAATTTTAAAAATGCATTAATGGTCTCAGGATTTCGATCACTCACAACATCAATATAGTCATTTCTGGCCTTCCAAGGGTCATTCAGTAGACAGTTAAGCTCTCTTTCAAAAAGTTCATCCAGTT
>JAYRIK010000080.1:0-6067 GCA_041906865.1 Candidatus Auribacterota bacterium | reverse complement strand
TTATGCGATGCCAAACCGCGAGACGTCATCGCCTGCCGAATAACCTCCTCCTTGGATAGTTTATCCGTACCTGAATCACTCAGACCATGCACATCCTCATCACGAACATAGGCATTCAAACCGTTACGGCGAAGTTGGAGTCGCTTCACGGACATGAAATCATTGGTAGCGATAGTGAATGCAACCCCGCGTCGAGCAAGGGCACTAAACAACTCTTTGGCCGAAGGAGTTAACCGCAAGGTTGCGGCGATCTCACCATTTGGCTCCTCCAATTCACTTCTCGCCTGTTGAAGATATGCAGCAAACACTTCTTCCCTAGATGGGTATAACGCGTCTTTATTCAACCGATGCTCCCTTACCCACTCGTAGAAAGCATCGAACGTTTGATTTTGATCATCCAAAAGCTGCTCGAATGCCTGCTTCTGATCGAAGGACGGCGTCGTACCTGCCGCGTAGAGTGGATATAGGACGTGTCGTTCCAAACGGCGCTGAAAAACTCGGGCCGGCTCAAGCGTGTCATCATAATCACTGACGAAAAGTTTCAAATCAAGCCGGATCAGACGTTCTATTGCTTGAGGATTGACGTGGAGGCAGCCGGGCATCCAATCTGAAGTGTCTTCACCACCAGCTTGAACGGCCAGCCGAGTACCTTTTGGCGTTTGAACCGGAGAAGTTTGGGTTATTTGATCGAGTTCTGCTCGTGGCAAATCAAGATCTAAAGAAACAGCTGAAAGATGATCAGGAAGGATTCTGATTTCAGGAAGCCTCAACATACTTTGCGCATAGGGGCGGGCAGAAGTCAAAAGACGAGGATCAATTTTCTGATTCAAAAGAAGAGATTCATACCGCTTTTGGTTCGTCTCTTGGTAGACCTGTGGAATGATGGAGACAAAGGAAATATTTCTTTCTTTGAAAAGCATTTTAAGATTTTTTGTGTGAAATCCTCCTGTGATGAGGACGGCCTTGATTTGTTTCTCCTGGTTCATCTTCTCTAGCATGATTCGAAAGAATGCTTCATCCCTGTCTTCGGTGAGTTCATAAAAGGTTTTGGAGTTCTTAACGATCTGATCATAGCCTTCCTTAAGAAATATCGTCCTCTCATAGAAATTTTGTAAATCCATAATCTTTTTGTTAAGAAAACCGGTCAGGTGCTTAATGGTGAAAGACTGCGAATCCGTTTTATATTCGGTGTATTCTTCGGGGGTAAGATTGAGATCAAAAAGTTTTTGAAGAGACCTAAGATTCGTCTGACAGTGAAGAAGCGTCTGTTCATCTTGGGTTCTGGCAAAAGTGCCAAAAATTTTATTTTCTAAAAGCTCTTGTTCTTCAAGGATTTCCTTAGGGTTTAAGGTTTTGGTTTTTATCAAGTAGACGAAATATTTTAAAAGTTCAGAATACTGATTAATAGTCCTGGTTGGTTTTTCTTCAAAGGAATGTGTAAAACGCCCTGTTCTCTTTGTATTACTGACTCCTGAGTTTGAATGAGGATTTCTTTCAGTGTATTCCAAAAGTTCTTTTGGATCCTCAGTCGATAGCGATTGAACAGCTCTTTGCCATTCTTCGTTCGCTTTTTGGAAGTCAAGCTTGAATTTTTTTTCTTTGAGATCATTTAAAAATTGAAGATGAGGATAATTTAAAAGAGAAATATTTCGTTTTCGGGCTTCCTGGGTCAGGATTCGAAAATAATCGATAAGAGAGATTTCCTTTTTCAAAAATCTAGTGTATTTTTCATCGAAAGACAAAAGACCGAGATTAAATATTCGTGGCTTCAGGGTGTTAATGGTCATTTGGATTCGGGAAAGATAGTTTTGAAAGTTTTCTCGGTCTTTGACGACTGCGCGGTAAGCGTCAACCGCTTTTTGGTAAAGAACCATATCTTCGACACCCCAAATAACAAAGTTGCGATCGGAGGTTAAATCAAGATACTCTTCCCCATGGAGGATGCCCTTCTTAAGGTACTCGGTTGCAACCTGTTTCCTTTTTTCAAGAGAGGAGTATTTTCTCAAGAATGAAAGAGAGTTGTCCCCAACACCGGCTTCGACAAAGATATATTTTAAACCCTTTTCCTTACCCAAAAGGATGTCGAGGGTCTTGGCTAAGTTGACCTGGCCGGATTCATTCGTATGAGCGTCTTGGAGAAGAAAAACAGTCTTATTGGAATTAGGAGACTTCCATGAATCCTCAACGATCGCAATAGAATTTGTGAATTTGAAGCCAAGTTCAAGCTTTTGGCTCTCAGCCTGTGGTTTTAAATCAGCAGCAAACGAAACCTGCTCGATTAAAAAACTTGTTAAAATCAGAAAAGAAAAGAAACGTTTTGTTTTTCTCATAAACTTGAATTTATCCATCAGGAAGATTTTCTAGACTTCTGGCGGAAGTTTACATAGTAACTATTTGAAATTCAAGGAGATTACCAAAAATTGTCATAAGCTAATGAAATGACCCCTTTTCATGAGATAAAAGCCAAGATCAATGGAAAAACTTGTATAAGCCTAAATGAACATGTTGATCTACCTGGCATTCGTCTTGTATGATAGGCGACTGATTTTTAAGGAGTTTTATGCCCGCACAGCTTCAAGTTAAAAATATTCATAAAAGCTACGGCCCCAATATCATTTTTGATGGGGCTACCGCCACTTTCTCTACAGATCAGAAAATTGGTGTCATTGGACGAAATGGTGCTGGAAAATCTACGTTATGCAAAATTTTGACAGGCAAAGAAGAAATGGAAGAAGGAGAAATTTCCAAGAGCGCAGACTTACGCTTAAGTTATCTTGAACAGCATGACGCCTTCGGCCCCGATGAAACTGTTTTAGAGTTTCTCACCCGTTACACAAAAAGAGAGTCTTGGAAATGTGGGAAAATTGCGTCCCGATTTCACATCAATGCGTCTCTTCAGAACTCAAAAATCAAAAATCTTTCTGGAGGATATCAAACACGCGTTAAGCTGACTGCCATGCTTTTGCCTGAGCCTAATTTTCTTATTTTGGATGAACCTACAAATTACTTGGATTTAAATACTTTGATTCTCCTGGAAAATTTTTTACTGGATTTTGACGGCGGATATCTAATTGTTTCTCATGATCGAGAATTTCTGAAAAGAACCTGCACTTCTACTCTAGAAGCAGAAAGAGGCGAACTGGTTTTTTTTCCTGGAAATGTTGAGGACTATCTGGACTTTAAAGAATCACAAAGAGAAGAAATGGCGCGCTACAATAAGTCTCTTGAATCTAAGAAAAAACAACTTCAAACTTTTGTAAATCGCTTCGGAGCAAAAGCTTCTACAGCAGGTCTGGCTCAATCCAAACGCAAGCTCATTGAAAAATTAGAATCACAAACAATAGAAATTGATCATCCTATGGGCAATGTCCGCATCAAAATGCCCCGGCTAGATAAGAAACATGGCATCGCTCTTCGATGTAAAGATTTGGCTGTTGGATATCCAGAAAAACTTGTGGCAAGCAATATCACCCTCGAGATTGAGAGAGGAGAAAAGGTCGCTATTTTAGGAGAAAATGGGCAAGGTAAAACAACTTTCTTAAGAACCATCGCCGATAATTTACCACCCAAAAGCGGAGAATTTCGTTGGGGTGGCGGCACACAAATTGGCTATTACGCCCAACATGTTCTATCTGTTCTTCATCCCAACGAAGATGTTTATACCCATTTAAAGAAAAAAGCCGCACCGGGTGTTTTTCATCAAGATATTTTGGATATGGCCGGTAGTTTTTTATTTAGAGGGGATGATGTTGAAAAAAAGACATCTGTCTTAAGTGGAGGAGAACGCGCTCGACTTTGTCTGGCAGGCCTTCTACTTTCTAAATGCAATGTTCTTTTACTGGACGAACCGACTAACCATCTTGATTTCGAAACTGTAGAAGCCCTCGGCCACGCCTTGAAAAATTATGAAGGCACTGTCTTCTTTATCAGCCATGACAGAACTTTTGTGCATTTACTCGCAAAGAAAATTCTAGATGTCAAAGATGGTCAAATGATTCGCTATCCTGGGACTTATGATGAATACGTCTATCGTTTAGAACAACAAGCACGAGAAGAAGCTCAATCCGAAACAAAAGAAGCCGAAGAATCCAAGAAAGCTTCACATTCTAAACACGAGAAAAAAGCTCCAGAGCAAAAAGTAGACACCACTGCCCTTCCTACCAAACTAGATTTTCTTGAACGAAAAGAACTTCAATCAGAAACAAAGAAACTTGCTAAACAAATCAAGAACATCGAAGAACAAATAGAATTTTACAGAGTAGAAAAAAATGATATCACCCGACAATTCTCAGAAAATCCTGCCTCTTGGTCTAGAAAACTCAGTGACCGCTTGGAGCTTTTAAATAAACTGACCAATGAAAGACAAGAAATCTGGGTGAAGCTTCAAGAGAAGTTAGAAGAAATTAATGCTAAATTATCTTTATAACCCCATTCAATGACCTTAAGAACTCATCCTATCTTTTAGCTATCCCAAAATGCCTATACAAAAAAGACCTCTTCCCTTTGGGGGGAGAGGTCTTTTGACAAGATGTTAAAACTACATCAATTAATGTGTTTCTTTTCCGTGCTCTTCAGCGCAACAAGATTCACTTTCTTCATCTTTACCTTCTCGGCAAAAAAGTAGACTGTCTAAAGAGAAACAACCTGCCCCTGTAAAAAGAAGCCCTAAAGACATTCCAAACAAGGCAAGAGCATATTCAATTCCCTGATTTGTCAGAAAAAATCCATTGGCCCAATGAACTCTAACAATCGCTACCCCCATCACTACAGCTAAACCCAAGGCAGAAAGTCGAGTTAAAAGTCCAAAAATAATTCCTAGACCACCTACCAACTCGGTAAAAATAGCGGCATAAGCCAAAGGAGTTGAAATTCCCATTCCAGTAAAAGCAGCAACAGTTCCTGTTAAACCTTGCCCACCCCATAATCCAAATACTTTTTGTGCTCCATTGGCCGCAAAAATAACTCCCAAAGCAAGACGAACCCAAAGAATTCCCCATTGAGCCAAACAACATCTCCAACCTGATTTTGATGACATGATTCCCCCGTTTAATTGAATGGTTTATGATTTAATATTGAATCGCCACTGAAAAATATGGTATTTATCATACCTGAATTGCTTTCTTTTAGGAATAAATTAAACAGAAGGACAATATTCTAATGAAAAAATACTTATTTGTTCTGAACTTTTTTTTCTTCACCCCTTTTGTTTTTGGGAAACCTCTTCCCATTGAACAAATAAATCCTCAAAGCTGGCGCGTACACTCAGATGCATTCTCTCATGATGAACAAAATGCAGAAGTTTTACTGGGCAAAGATGTTGTTGAACCCTCTTTTCTTGAAGAAGAGTCTGAAGATATTAAAATAATCAAAATTAATCAGGGGAGCCTTCTTCATCAAGCAGGCTTTCAAACAGGAGATCGTATTGTCGGAGTCAATGGAGAAGCTTTGGATGGAGCATGGAGCACATTGACGTTGCTTAAAGAGCTTAAAAACAGCAATTCAAGTGTGAGTATTCAAGTTTCACGACAAGGAAAAGTCAAAAGCCAACAATATCTTTTTGAAGGAAATTCTTTGCAAGAGCTATCTCTTATTTTTATTCAAGAGTTAACAGCCTATCTCAATCCTTTTAATGGTTAATTCTCTCCCAATAACTTTTAAAGTCAAAATGAGGGCTATTCTCAACATCATGACATCCCACACAAGTCCCGCTTCCCGCTTTTAGCATCATATTTTTAAAAGGAGATTTAATATGCTCTCCCCCAGGTCCATGACAAGACTCGCAATTCACGCCTGATAGATGAGGAGTTAAATCTTTTCCTCTAAACCCTCCTTTATATTGAAAGCCTGTTGTATGACAGCTCAAACAATCTGGGTCAAATGCCCGTTCAACTTTCACAAGAGATGCGTAAGCTTGAGCATGACGAGAATTTTCCCATATTTGAAAAGCTTTTGGGTGACAGGTTGAACAAGCAGAACTTCCAATAAAATTTCCTCCTGAACTAATCGTACGATTTTCTTCATTTTCAAAAAGCCGTTCATCACCAAGTCGCTTCTGGTATTGTTGCAT
>JAYRIK010000079.1:0-12615 GCA_041906865.1 Candidatus Auribacterota bacterium | reverse complement strand
TTTCAATCCTTTGAGTTGAGCAATTTGAATAGGAATCTTTACGGCATGGGCACGCGTTTCAGCTTTAATCTGTCCTGTACGTTCATGGGCATGATCAACAGGTGGATATTTCTGAGGTTCAGGCATAGGTAGAAGATCTGGATCTTCTGAGTTTAAAGAAGCTAGAAGATTAGAAAGATGTGTGATTGTTTCCAGAGATTCTTTATCAGACTTGTTAGTTGTGACACGGGCCGTTTTCTTTCCTAAGTTTGAGCGAATAGAAATCTCAAAGTTTTCATCCGCTAAGTTTTGATGGATTTCATTATTGGCAAATCGAGTCAATGAATCTGAGTTCCAGGAAATAGAAGCTTCGGTTTCATCAGCTTGACTTGTTTTAAATATGATGTCAAAAATCTCTTCGGCTTTTTCTTTAAAATTTTTCATTTTTTCAATGACTAGCTCCGACTTGGATATTTCTAAATCTTGCAGGGCTTGCACCATGTCCAGTTCCCATCGCTTGACAAGGTTGTCCTTTGCCACAATTAGGAGTGCCCCAAAGAGTCCAATGATTTTTGTTACAGATAGCGTCACATGCATTCCAAAATTCAGGAGTCATTCCCCAATAAATAGGATTTTTGAGCATGCGGATTTTCTTCCCGTTTTTAATTTCCCAACCCAATTCTGTACCAAATTGAAAATTGAGTCTTTGATCATCAATGCTCCAACTTCGATTGGTCTCAAGAAAAATCCCATCTTTGGTATCAGAAATTATTTCATCGAAGGTTTTATCTCCAGGCATCAAACTGATATTGGTCATACGAATGAGGGGAATTCTGTTCCATCCTTCAGCTCGCATGGTTCCATTACTTCTTTTTTGCCCAAGCGAGGATGCTGTTTCTCGAGAAGAAAGATACCCAACAAAGCGGCCATCTCGAATAATATCTGTTGTTTGTGCTTGAACGCCTTCATCATCAAATCCGAAAGTACCTAAACCTGGTCCATGAGAAATTTGTGCGTCTGCAACCACATGGACAAGGGGAGATCCATATTGAAGAACGCCCAGTTTTTCCAAAGTCAAAAAACTTTTCCCGGCATAATTGGCCTCGCTCCCTAGAACGCGGTCCAATTCGATAGGATGCCCAACCGATTCATGAATTTGAAGTCCGAGTTGAGAACTGTCCAGAATTAAATCTTTTGCTCCTGCTGGACAACTGGGTGCATCTAAGAGTGCGACGGCTTCATCTGCAATGCGAGGTGCATTTTCCAAAAGCTTTAATTCATCAATGAGCTCGTATCCTTTTCTTTGGAATTGGCCACCAAATGAATTAGGATAAGATCTTTTTTGCAAGTCTCCATCTTTAAAGGCCAAAGCAACAAAACCTGCTCCACTGGTAATAAAATTTTGTAGAATTCGAGAGCCTTCGCTGGAGACAAATAATTTTTTTTCTTTTTCAAAATGCATTTGAGTTTCTGAGACGCTGATTTTTCTATTTTCACGAAGGGCTGCATCCACTTTAAGTAGAAAATTTAATTGTTGATCAATAGAAATAGAAAAGGGATCTATTTTAAAGGGTGTGGACCATTCTGTCTGGATCACAGGTTCTTCAGCTAAATGAAGAGGTTCTCTTTTGAGTAAAGCACTTGCTTTAGCAATTTTTACGGCTTTAAATGCTGTGCGAATTACATTTTCTTTGGACAAATCATGCGTTGCTGCAAAACCCCATGCCCCTTGGCAAATGACACGAATGCCTAGCCCTTGGGATTCTGAATGATTGAGAGATGTGGGGATACCATTTTTTGTTTCTAAACTGCAAGTAGTAAGTTCAATAAGCCTGACATCGGCATAAGAGGCTCCTAGTCGTAAAGCTTCATCTAAGGCTTCTTGAGCCAGTGCTTCATCAGAAATTCTGGTTTGAACTTTTTGTGAGGTATTCAACATGAAAAAGATAATACCTTATAAAATCCAAAAATCAAAAATTTTCTGCTGATTTCCATGTGATATAAGCTTAAAATGAATCTAACCAAGAGGAGGAGTACTATTCATGATAGGAAAACATATGAAAATAAAATTATTGATCGTGATGGCATTCTTTGTACACAGTATTTCCATGGCTGATGTGATTAACGCTTCTCAAGATCAGCTTGAACAGGTTTTAAAGATTGATCCGAATAATTCATCCAACCATCTTTTACTTGCTCAAACATTTGATAAAGGGGGATATAAGGTTCCTGCTCTACTTGCTGTTTGTCGGTTCTTAATTTTAGAACCCCAGTCTGAAAGCGCGAAAACTGAGCTTAAGTTTGTGCATGAAATGCTGCAAAGCGGGTCCGACGAGAATCTTGCTCCTGAAAAAATGGAAAATCTAGATTTTAATGCCTTATATTTGTCTTTATCCATGTGTGCTATGACGTGCAAACAAGGAGAAAATGCAAATAAAAGTCCTATGCAACAGATGGCATGCCAGTTGAATGCTTTTTTTGATCTCTTCTCAATAACGCATTTTCAAAATCCATCAGATTTTACATGTACCTATTACATCCCGTATTTTATTCAGTTGCAGCAAAAACATTATGCAGATGTCTTTTGCTATTACATTCATCAAAGTGAAAATACCCCAGAGATTAAGAAATGGTTAGAGAACAATCGAAAACGTGTGAATGAGTTTTTAGAATGGTCTAGAAATTATAAGTGGGTAAAAAAGTCTTAATTGACGTTCATTGGTATTCATAAAAATCAGTAAAATTAGTTTGAAATGACTGTAGCAATCGGACTATTTCGTTAACAAAAAGCGAAGGGTGATCTTATGATAGATGCGATGTTCCGTATGGCGCAATATCAAAAGGTTTTTATCATTTTTTTCTTTCTTTTGCTGTTTTTAGGCATTGTATTTTTATTTTTAAAAAACTATAGGAAGTGGGGTTATTCTATTCTCCTATGGATATTGGGCATGCCTTTTGCAGGATTTTGTGCATTCTGGATTGCAATAGGCATCCTAACTATTTTTAGAGGAGGGTCTTGGTTTCATGGCTTTTTAGAACGAGATTGTCAAAATCTAGTTTTCTTTTTCCTTAAATCATTACTTGTTTTTTTTGTTTTCTTGTTTTCTCTTGGTTATAGAAGACTTGCACAATATATTCTTGCTTGGGCATTACAATCTTTCTTAGCGGGGATCATTGCGGGATTTTTGAGTTTTTTCGTTCAAATTTTGTTATGGCCTGATGCAGGTCAAGGGGCTATTTTATTTTTAATGACTTCTCCCTTGATCGGATTGATTTTCGCGGTAGCTATTTTGATTTTTTCAATCCTTCGATTGATTCTAGAATGGCAACGGCTTGTTGTTTGTGAAAAGAATATTCATCGTCTTTCTTGGATATTTTCAATGATTATTTTTCTTGGTCTTGCGATTGCTTTAGTATTTGTTCCTGTCCTTTCAGATCCCTCACATCCTTTCATTTACGTGTTTCTTGTCATACTGTGTATTGCATTATATGTATCCAAGCCTAAGACGAAAGAAATAATAAAAAATTAATAATGATTGCAAAAATCGCTCCCGCATAGCAGAAGCGGGGGATAAATGAATTTAATATCATTTTTAAAACTAAAAGGGGGTTATTGCAATGAAGAATAAAACAATCAACATTTTTACCGTAGCTGTTCTTCTTGTCGCACATGCCAGTTTCATTTTTGCAAATGAAAAGTTAAATGAATATCTTAGGCAAGCCATTAAAGATACAGATGTTCAACAGGTGAAATCTCTTTTGCAAAAGGGAGCGGATCCAAATTACAGACGTGGTGACTATGATGATCCCATGATTTTAACAGCAGTTCAAAGCGAGAGAACAGAAAGCGAGAAAGGAATTCAAATCGTTGATCTTCTTATCGAAGCAAAGGCGGATGTGAACGCTAAGGGTAGTGTGGGCTGGTCAGCAATTTCAATAGCAGCATCTTGGGCTCATGTTAAAACCCTTCAGCATCTCATTAAGGCTAAGGCAAATGTAAATATAAAAGATGACAGTGGAAGCACGCCTCTGGTCAATGTGATAAGTAAAAATAGAGCTTTGCCTTATGACAGTAATGACGTTAACTTGGTTAAAATGCTTATTGAAGCAGGTGCTGACCCTAACCTTGTACCCAAAAATGGGGCGCCTCCTATTTTAACTCTAGTACAAAGTGGAGTTTATTTTTCTGAAAGAGCAAATCAGGTAGGAATTTATCTTTACGAACAAAAACAAGCCATTGAGGCATGTGAAGCGAGTAAAGAAATGGTAAAAATTCTTGCGGCAGCCAAGGTAAATTTAAACATTTCGGATGGTGTATATACTCCACTCGGTTATTGTATAGAAAAAGGAAGGAAAGATTGGGTTGAGTTGTTGTCTAAGCTAGGTGCGGATGCAAATGTAAAGGTAAACATTGAGGATATTCAACCCAAAGCTGAAAAGAAAGTGACAGGCAATAAAGTTGTCTTCAATGTTGCTTTGCAGAAAAAGGTTTATAAATCAGATGAGTCATTTCCTGTGACTTTAGAGTTTTTAACGGGCAGTGTCTCTAGTATGAGTCTAAATCTTAATCAAAATACAGTCAGTTTTTCAATATTTCGTCCTTCAGGAAAGGAATGTTTTCAAAAGAATTTTTTTAGTGGTATGACAATGGTTGGCATGGGGGCTGAAGATAACTATGAAGCTCATTTGGATTTACAAAATCAAATCTCTCTTTCTAAGGGACATTATCAAATTCAATTTACCTATGGAGATACCAACAGTGTTATAAAAAAAGTGGGTGAGTCTCAAGGTGTGATGAGGTCCAATAAAGTAGACTTCGATGTGGAATAGCTGCGAACAAAATCTAAGTGGGAATTTATGGAATTTATTAATTTTGTAATAAGAAACGGTAATCGATGTATTTTATTCTTTATATCTCTAACTTGCTTGAGCTTTTTATTTTTTTCTTTATTGGGATATCAAAAACTTGCACGTTATGTTTTAACTTGTATGTTGCGCTCTTTATTTTGGGGAGTGGCTTCGATTTTCCTTACATTTTTTCTTCCGGTATACATATTTAACATGGGGCAAGGAGCCATCATTTTATTAATTGTTTGTCCTTTTATAGGAATCATTACTGCAGTTTGTCTTCTTGTCTCTTCATTTATAAGATTAGTGGTAAGAAGAAAAGAATTTTCAATTCGATCAAAGCAATCTTCTCCATTGATATTGATACCTATCGTTCTTGCTTTTATTGCTATCTCATTAATGTTTCTCCCAAACGATATTCTTTTAGAAGTAACAATTGCTTTTTTCTGTGTCGCGGGTTTCTTTCTACTTATCGTGGTTTATGCGTGGGAATCAAAGACAGGACAGATAAAAGGTATTTCAAAATTAATGGTAGGGTCTGATTTTATTTATATCGAAGAAGATAGTACTTCGCCTTTGCATCTTATTGAAGGTGTAGACGCTAGGGGGGCAAAGGTTGAAGATCTTACTGTTAAGATTGAAGAATCTTTTGTCCTTTCTGATAAAAAACATATAAAAAATTACAGATTATTGAAAATAGATAAAGGTTGTGCCTTTATTGAAGAAGCCTATGAGAATAATTTGACCGACTTACCTAATAATGCTAAAGAGCGTCAGGATATAAATACTTTGCGCGTTTATTCCTATGAGATGAAAAAGAGTAATTAGGTTGTAGATTTAAATGAGATTGCTAAGTGACGAATAGCCAAGTCGCATCCCATAAATAGACTATTTAGCTATTTTCTCTAGCCGCTCTAGAGCTTCTTTAATTTCCTTTAGAGAAGGATCAAGCGCAAGTGCTTGACGAAGATCTGCCTCAGCATGTTTTTTGTCTCCTTTTTTCTCATAAGCGATGCCCCTCCAGTAAAATAGTGAGGCATGAAGTGACCTGTCCCAGAAAACTGGCCTAAACTCAAGGATTTTGTCAAAATCAGCAATGGCTTTGTCGAATTGATTAGAAGGTAGAAAAATTCTAATACCCCGTTCTAAGAGGGCGACTCTATATTGTGAATTAAGTTCTATGGCTTTGTTGTAATCAGCCGAGGCTTTATCAGATTGTTTTTGTGTATCATAATACTGTGCACGTCGTAAAAAGGCTGCGCTGTATTGTGGATCAAGTTCAATTGCTTTTTGAATATCAGCCAACGCTTTATCATATTCTTGTCTGGCTCCATAGATGTCAGCCCGTCTGACATAAGCAGCGACAAGATTTGGGTTGTTCTCTATGGCAAGATCGAAACAGCTTATGGGGGCCTTCGTCATTCCAATGGCATAAAAAAATCTTCCCTCACAGAATACTTGAATTGCATCCTCAGTGCGCAAATTTTTGTTTTCTTTTTGCAGCATCTCTACCTGTTTTTTATCTGCTTCTGCGAGATCATGTTGGCCTTTCCCGTCATAAATATATGATCGTATCAGGTACGTACTTTTGGAATGTGGGTCAAGTTCAATGGCTTTATTAAAATCTGCAATAGCCTTGTTTGCATCTCCTAATTCTGCATAGGCCCAGCCGCGGAGAGTATAGATATTGGCGACGCTTGTTCCTCCATGATTCTTCGTTTCTAAGAGGCGTGTACAGGCTTGAGTACTGGTATAAAAATCTCCCACCATACAATCGTTAAGATCACGTTGATCATCGGCTCGAGCAATGCTAGTTACGCAGAAAAAAATAAAAAAACATAAGATAAAATTTCTTTTCATAAAGACTCCTCAATCTTGATTGATTCAGCTGATACATACACATTAAAGTTGATGTGTTATTTCGAGAAAACACTAAATCTTGAATTTATGTATGGGCCTTGCTTCTTTTTAATGAATTAACGAGTAGGGAATTACTTATCTAATTCCTCAACAACAATTCTTAAAATCTCAGCGACATTCCAAGCATGTGAAATGGTGCCATTGGGTTCGTGGGGAGGATCTCCATCGAACAATTCAGAGATGGTTCCTAATCCTGCTTCATAAATATGATCTCTAAAAGCTTCAACAAAAGATTTGGCTTTTTCAATTGTTTTAGGGGTACGTCCATAAGTTTTAAAATAAGCAGTTGTAAAAGGGCCTAATAACCAAGGCCACACTGTTCCCTGATGATAAGCACGATCTCTTTCCAAAGCGTTTCCGGCATATTTGCCAATGTATTTTTCATCAAGAGGGGAAAGACTGCGAAGGCCATAAGGAGTTAGAAGTTCTTTCTCTATAACTTTCATGACAGAACGAAAGCGGTCTGATTTTAGAACGGGGAAAGGTAGACTTAAGTCGAAAATTTGATTTGGACGAATAGATGCATCTACGTTTTTCCCATCGATGCAGTCATAAAGACACCCCATTTCTTTGTTCCAAAAAATTTCATTAAAACTTTTGGAAGCTGTTTCGGCCATCGCTGCATAACGATCGCGTGTTGGGAATTGACGAAAACGTTCCGCAAAAAATTCCATGACTTTAAGAGCGTTATACCATAGAGCATTGACTTCAACAGGTTTTCCCATACGGGGAGTAATGACTTCGTTGCCAATTTTTGCATCCATCCACGTCAATTGTGTTCCTGCTTCTCCTGCATAAAGAAGTCCATCGCCGTCCACATGGATATTATAGCGAGTTCCACGTTCATGCCATTCAATGATTTCTTTGAGCACAGGGAAAAGTGTGTTTCGAATGAAAGTATCGTCATTGGTGTAAAGAAAATATTGGTAAACGGCGTTAAAGAACCAAAGAGTTGCATCCACGGTATTGTAATCAGGTTGCTTGTCTTCGTCTGGGAAACGATTTGGGAGCATACCTTCAGAACAATATTTGGAAAAGGTGGTTAAAACGCTTTTAGCTAAATTATATCGGCCTGTGGCCAGTGTTAATCCTGGAAGACTAATCATTGTATCTCGCCCCCAATCACTGAACCAATGATAGCCTGCAATAATAGATGCGGAACCTTTTTCTCCTCGTTGAACAAGAAAATGATCTGCTGCTAAAAATAAGGACAACAAAAGTTTGTCTTCTTTTTTACAATTTTTTAGAACAAGTTTTTTGCGTTCTGTTTCTTTGAATTCAGCTTGTAGAAGATCAGAAGAAGAAAGTTCATCCGTGGAGGCAATCAGAAAACAAGTCCCTCCAGGTGCGAGATCAAAGGTTAAATCTCCAGGAGTGAAAAGATCTTCGCGAAAATCTAAACCACGGCGTTTTTCTTCCGTGTATTCAAAATTGAGATACCACATGGGATTTTCACCATATTGTGCAGGACTGAAAAAAAGGTGAATCATGGGTGCATTTTTATAGGGTTTTAAGCGTAAAAGACCATCGCTGATTTCAATATCTTCATTAAAAAATGTATTTTCGCGCGTGAGTTCATGAAATCTTCGGCAGGCAATAAAACTCATGAGACTTAATTTAATGGGCTTGGGACTTTCTAGGAGACGATAAAAAATAATGGTCGCATTTTTCTCAAAAATCATATAAACATTTTTTTCGAGTTTTACGCCTCCTGCGGAATAAATAAATTTAGGATAAAACTCGAAAGAAAAAAGGTCTAAATATTGATTTCCTTTAGGATGAACTGTTCCCGGGAATCGATTGCATCCCAAATCATACGATTGGCCATCGATATGAATGGTTTCATCAATTTTAGAAAGAATGACGGTACGTCCGAGTGGAGGATGCATGCTTGAGACGAGTAGTCCATGATAGCGACGTGTGTTGCCTCCACAAAGGGTAGAGGAAGCATAACCACCAAGACCGTTGGTGACAAGCCATTCACGTCGAGAAGCACGTTCGTAGTTTTTAAGAATTTCATTGTGAAATGCGATCATAAAATTCGCTCTGTGTGATGCGTTGTGAGAAGTGCGTAAGACGATGTTAGAGAAATTGTAAGATAATGTTTTGAAATTGACTATTAAAATAGTGGATTGTGAATAGAGGATAGGGGTTTGTAACTTAAACCGATATTTTATTTCATTCTTTTTTACTATTCACAATCCCCATTTTGATAGAAAAGTATGATTAAAAACACTATAATTGCACTGTAGAAACTTTATATCGAAAGTTTCCCCTATGAATGTTTTAGTCATGCAAGGTTTTAAGAAGGATTATGTTCTGCCTCTGGGAGAAATTCTTTCAATTGGCCGAGACCCTACCAATCAATTGCCTTTGCAAGACCCCAGAGTTTCTCGTGTTCATGTGCGTATTCAAAAACAAAAAGATCAATATTTTCTTCAGGATCTGGACAGTTCAAATGGTACCTATGTGAATGGGAAACTGGTGACGCAGTGTGTGATCAGAGAAGGAGACGAAATTGTTGTAGGGGACACACGTTTAAAAATAGTATCTGAAAGCTCTTCTTTAGAATCTTTGTCCAAAGAAGAAGTTTCTATTGTGTTAGAAGAAACCCCTCAAACGCGTGTTACAAGCTCTTTAGATTGTAAGCATTCAACATTTTTGGATGTGGATGGGCGCGGACTGAAACTCGATCAATTCAAGAAAACAGCAAAAAATCTTTCTATTCTTTATAAATCAGGAAATATTTTTAATTCGATTTTAAATGAAGAAAATTTAATTGTAAAAATTGTGGATATGGTGATGGAAGTGATTCATGCGGATCGCTATGTTATTTTGTTTCGGGATGAGAAAACTCAGGAATTGGTCCCTCGAATCGTAAAGCGTTCAGAGCAAAGAAAAGGATATTCTCCCATTGCGATTAGTCGCAGTATTGTAGAAACCGTTTTGAAAGAACAGGTGGGAGTGATTTGTGCTCATACAGGTTTAGATGATCGGTTTAAGAATGCTGAGAGTTTTTATGCATATGGTATTAAATCGGCTATGTGCGTTCCTATTGCCATTAAAAATCAGATTTTAGGACTTATTTATTGTGATAGTTTGATCAAAATCAGTCATTTTGAAGAAGATGATTTAAAGCTTTTAACAGCGATTGCAAGCCAAGCGGCTATTGCATTAGAAAATGCCAGGCTTTATCGTGAGATTCGAGACCAGGAACGAATCAAACATGAATTACAAATTGCTCGTGAAATTCAGCAAATTTTATTACCCCGTACTTTTCCAAAAATAGAAGGTTTTGATTTTTCTTTTAGAAGTTTGCCTGCCCAAGAAGTAGGTGGGGATTATTATGATTGGTTTTGGGTAAGCCCTGAGAAATTAGCTTTGGTGATTGCAGATGTGAGTGGAAAGGGAGTCCCAGGGGCTTTGGTGATGGCGATGTTTCGTTCAACATTAAAGTCCAGGGCCTTGGGTGCAACGAGTACCGCAGCCCTTTTAAAAGAAGTGAATAACCTTCTAGTTCCGGATATGAAACAAGATATGTTTATCAGTGCTATTTTGGCTTTTCTCGACGTAAAACAAAAAACACTTACTTTTTCTAGAGCAGGGCATTTGCCTCTGATTGTCTATCGGGGTACAGATGTTCAATTACATGAGTTTTCTCCAAAGGGAATTGCTTTAGGTTTTTCAAAATGGGAAGATCATGACATGCCAGAAGAAACTACTTTGTCATTAAAAAAAGGGGATCAAGTGATTTTATATACAGATGGCGTGGAAGAAGCCCAAGATGCCAAACAGCAATCTTATGGAAAAGAAAAATTTCTTGAAACCTTAAAAGGAATTATTACCCTGATCGGAAATCAAAAAACACATATCATTATGGAAAGAATCCTTGATAGAATTGCTGAGCATGCCCAGGATGAACCGCAGGCCGATGACATTACCCTGGGATTGATAAAAGTGGAATAGAATTCAGTTCATCGTTATATATGAAGTTGGAGCTAAAACGAATGATATTGGAAAGAATAAAGAGATGACAGATTCTTCTCCTCCTGAAGAAAATAAAAATCCCCCTATTGAACAAATCGAAAATTATAAAATCATTCGTCAAATTGGCCAGGGTGCAATGGGGCTTGTTTATGAAGCCTATCATCCTCGCTTGGAACGCAAAGTAGCTCTTAAAGTTTTACCCTCTCATCTGGCTCAAGATCATACCTTTGTCAAAAGATTCCGCAATGAGGCTGCTGCCGCAGCTCGAATGAATCATCCTAATATTGCTCTTGTCTATGATTATGGAGAAACCCAGACAGGTCCTTTCATTGCCATGGAGTACATTGAAGGACAAACTTTGGAACAAGTTTTTTCGGCAGGGGGACTACCTTTCTCAAAAGCGGTTGAAATTTCAGAAAAATTAGCGGAAGCACTTGCCTTTGCCCATGAACATGGAACGATTCATCGTGATATTAAGGCTTCAAATATCATGTTGGATCCCACAGGTCGGCCCGTGATCATGGATTTTGGTTTGGCAAAAATAGAAAACGCAACGCTTATGACACTGGATGGAACAATTATGGGAACCCCTGCCTATATGTCCCCAGAACAGGCCAGGTCAGATCCCGACGAGCCCGCAACCAATTTGGCCGATGTCTATTCGCTGGGAGTTTTAATGTATGAAATGTTTACAAAAGAGCTTCCTTTTCAGGCTGCAAATCATTTGGCTTTATTGAAAAAAGTTTTGGAGGAAGAGCCTCGAGCTCCGCATCTGATTAATTCTAAGATTCCAAAAGATTTAGAAGTGATTATTCTCAAAGCAATCGAAAAGAATCCCAAAAATCGATATCCCTCTGCTCAAAAATTGGTGGAGGATTTAAAATGTTTTCAAATGGGAGATCCTATTTGGGCTCGACCTACTCCTTTTGGGATTAGGTTGTATCGTAAGCTTCGTCGCTATCAAGCCGTACTCTGGGCCTTGGGGATTATGTTTGTAGTAGGACTTGTTTGGACTCTTTATTTAGTAACACAACAACACCATTCCCAAAAAGAATATGAAAAGATTTTGCATGAAGCTCAAGCAAAATTGACAGGAGTTCAACAAGAAAGGGAAATTTTGTTGGAACGATTGTCTGAAGATCCTATTTTCCATGTTTTACAGAGTAAAGATCCTTTGATTCGTGCTCAAGCTGTGATTACGTTAAATCAAAAATTGCGTGATCGAGAATTAAAAGGGAAACTTGAGAAAAAAAGTTTTGAATTAACTTTGAATGCTTTAAATGATCCTCATCCTTTGGTTCGGCGACATGCGGCTATTCTTCTTGGGATTTTGAAAGATCCTCGGGCAAAAGATATATTGATTTCACATATTACAGATGAAGATAGTGAAGTTAGAAAACATGTTGTTTTAGCTTTAGGTCTTCTTCAAGATCCTGCTCTTGCACCCCAAGTGATTGTACATTTAAAAGATGAAGATGCAGAGGTGCGTGCGAATGCAGCTTTATCTTTAGGTCTTTTAAGAGCAGAAGGCAGTGTCAGTGCTTTGGTGGAGGCTTTAAAAGATCCATTTCCGAAGGTGAGAAGTCATGCAGCTGTTTCTTTGGGATCCGTTCGTGATCCAGTCAGTATTTCAAGTCTTATAGAACTCTTGAATGATCCTGTATTGGAAGTTCAGCAAAGTGCTAAAGATGCTTTGGAAAATTTTGGTGAGTTAGCGCGATTGCCACTACTTTTAGCGACATTGGAAAATCCTAAAAGTGATGCAAAAGAAATAGTGCAATATTTAGGACAAATTAATCCTGAAAAAGATCAGGCCGCTTTTGATGTGATACTCAAACTTCTGAAGCATCCTGACTCAGAAGTAAGATACACCTGCGTGCT
>JAYRIK010000078.1:0-2476 GCA_041906865.1 Candidatus Auribacterota bacterium | reverse complement strand
GTTCTCGACCAAGCTCGAACAGTAAAAATTGTATATTTGATGAGTTGGAGGAAGTTATGCAGAGGTCTTTTTAATAGACTTAGCCTCCTTGGAGCGGTAAAATTAAGGAGTAAGTGACTCTATACTAAAGGGATTATGGAATCTCCCATTTCCTACGATCGTCTCAAACAACAATTTCGTATTACGGAAATTGCAGCTTGGACATTGGTAACAGTTCTTTTTGGCCTTATTCAGGCAGATCTTTTGGATGTCCCTTCTCGAACTATTCTTTATACAACTTTTGGTGTTTTTCTAAGCTCTATCCTTTCCATACATCATATTCTGGTCAAGAAAATAGCCATTAAAAAATGTTTTGTTTTAGAATCTTTTTTATTCCTTCTTTTTACAGCCATTCTCATCCATTTTACGGGAGACGCACATAGTCCTTTTTGGCTTTTTTATTATCTTCCCATCATGATTTCTCTGATGGTTTTGGATGCCAATTTTTGTTTGTGGATTTTAGCTTTCACAACTATTTTTAGTATGTTGGAAATGGGTAAAGCCTTTATGTCAGGAGATGCGGGACGGCTTCCTATTTTAATTCTGAACGTTTTTAGCTTAATTGCCCTTACGATCCTAGGTTATTTGTTGACACAATTATTGGTGCAAGAGAAAACTTCAAAAGATGAGGCTTTGAAGGCAAGAGATGAAGCAATCAAAGAAAGAGATAAACATCTTCATTTGCTTGAAGAGAAAAATGAAAAAATAGAAGAATTTAGCGGAAAATTGGGAGCAGTGAATCAAGAATTGATGTCCCAACAAACAGAACTCTTGCGTGTGATGGAAGAGCTGGAAAAAGCAAATCGGGAATTAAAAAAACTAGATGAGATTAAAAGTGATTTTATTTCTATGGTGAGTCATGAGCTAAGAACACCGCTTACGGTTATCAAAGAAACCGTCTCTCTTTTAAATGAAGAAAAGAGTGATTTGCCAAATCTAGATCGACATAAATTTTTAGGAATCATGCAAAACAATGTCGATCGTCTTTCACGTTTGATTCAAGATGTTCTTGATTTTTCAAAGCTTGAATCAGGGACGATGAAGATGAAAAAGACAAAAGTTGAAGCATGTGCTTTGGTTCGAAGTGTAGAAGAAACATTTGGCAGAACTTTAGCAGAGAAAAAAATTGATTTAAAATTTTCTCTGCCTAAAGATTCCATCTTCATATGGGCAGATCCAGGTCGATCGCGCCAGATTTTAGATAACTTGGTAGGAAATGCCATTAAATTTATTTCGGCTCCAGGGACTATTGAGTTAGGGATTGAATGCGAGAATCGAGATGCCGTTTTAAAATCTTTTAAGGCTTGGGGAGCAGATACAGAAATTTTTACTCCGTATGAAATGGCACAAACTTCTCTTTGGAAAAATTTTGTTACTTTTTGGGTAAGAGATACGGGTGTGGGCATTCCTAGAAAAGATGTTAATCGTGTTTTTGAAAAGTTTCTGCAATTGGACGTTCATGAATCCAGGCCGAAAGGCACAGGCTTGGGACTGGCTATTGTTAAACAGTTGGTACTGGCTCATCAAGGAGGATTATGGGTGGAAAGTGAAGTAAATAAGGGAACCACTTTCCATGTTGCGTTGCCTATCTATGAAGAAGTCAATCAACGTTTAGAGCAAATGAATGAATGGACAAAGAAAATTTTGCAGGCAAAGGGAAAGTGTTCTTTAATCATCATTGATTTTATGGACGGGAAAGTGAAAGGGATGGGTTGGCTAGATTGTATTCAAAATATGGAAAAATTGATCCATCATGTTCAGAAGTCTATAGATCAGGAAAAAGAGCAAGGTTGTCTCTTAAATGCTTTTCAATATCTTACACTTCAATATGGAGAAGAATCATCAGATCCTTTAAAATTCATTGAAAGAATAAGAAATAGTATTATAGAAAGTCCCTTTAGAGATTTAGAAAAGACACTTCGGTTTAGACATAAAAATTTAGAAAATCCTAAGGTGAGTCTGGAAGATTTATTACAAAAGATTGAAGGCTTAAATTTAGAGGTGAATCGTGATAGGTGAAGAAGGTCAGTTGATTGATTTTTCCACAGTTCAAGAAAACTTGGAACGTGTTTCAGAAGTTCATAAGGGAATTCGTGCTATTCCTATTAAGAAAATAGTTGGAAGTTTAGGAAGGTACAGAGATTTTAATAATAATTTTTTGCCCCGAAGCAAAAAGACAGATGAGAAATATTTAAGTGTTTTGCAGGCCATCCAGCAAGGAATGGAACTTCCCCCCATTCAGGTTTATCAAGTGGATGATAAATATTTTGTCATCGATGGACATCACCGTGTCAGTGTGGCCAAATTTGAAGAGAAAAAAGAATTCATTGATGCGGAAATTAGAGAAATTCGTTTTGATCTAAAGCTAGATCCGAAAAAGAAATACAAATTTTCGACAGAGGAGGCAAAACAATTTTTAATCGCCATTGAAGAAGAT
>JAYRIK010000077.1:0-9738 GCA_041906865.1 Candidatus Auribacterota bacterium | reverse complement strand
GGTTGTCAAAAGTTGTAAAATAATGGAAGCACTGACATAGGGCATGATTCCTAAAGCAAAAATGGTCAACTTGGCCATGGCGCCACCACTGAACATGTCCATAATGCCAAAAATAGACCCCATTCCACCTTGAGTTTTGGCCGCTTGCTCTACAAATTGACTTAAAGCATAACCATCCACACCAGGGGTAGGAATATACGTGCCAATGCGGTAAACTGCAACAAGACCTAAGGTAAAAAGCAGTTTCTTTTTTAAATCAGGAACTTTAAATATATTGATAAAAGCTGAGAGCATAGATTCAATTCAAGGTTTTAAACTTTATTTTTGGTTGGAGTTGATTGACCGATAAGCTCAATTTTACCACGAGCCTTTTCGACTTTTTGGCGAGCACTCTCACTGATGGCGTGAACTCTTAAGGTTAAGGGAAGCTTAAGCTCTCCATCCCCAAGAATTTTAACTCCATCTTTGACATTCTTCACAAGCCCTTTTTCTTCCAAACTTTCAGGAGTCACAATAGCGCCTTCTTCAAAAATACCCAATTGACCCACATTAATCACATTCCAAACTATTTTTCCATCATGAATGAAACCTCTTTTGGGTAAACGTCGATAAAGGGGCATTTGTCCGCCTTCAAAACCTGGACGAATTCTTGCACCATGTCCCGAACGAGCTTTTTGGCCTTTATGTCCTTTGGTACTGGTTTTTCCATGTCCAGAACCAGGTCCACGTCCAATGCGTTTCATTTTCTTACTTGAATCATCAACACTTAAAATTTTAGCTAAGTCCATGTTACAAATCTCCTCGAACAGCTTTCACCATTACTAAATCACGCAAAGTCTCTAAACATCTCATGGTCGCCTTAACAACATTAATAGCATTAGAAGAACCCATGGATTTGGCCAACACATCTTTCACACCCGCTGCTTCCAAAACAGGGCGCACGCCTCCGCCTGCAATAATGCCTGTTCCAGGAGTTGCTGGCTTTAAGAAAACTCTTCCTCCATCAAACTTCTCAACAACTTCATGAGGAATCGTTGTTCCACGAAGACAAACAGACTTCATGGATTTCTTAGCATATTCAGTACCTTTGCGAATTGCATCGGACACTTCATTGGCTTTGCCTAATCCATAGCCCACTCGGCCTTGACCATTACCCACAACCACGAGCGCACTAAAACTAAATCGCCTACCACCTTTAACAACCTTTGCGCAGCGATTGATATAAACAACCTTCTCAAATAACTCTGGGCCAGAAGAATTCTTATCTTGAAAGCCTTCTTCCCTCTTTTTATTTCTATTTTTCGTAGTAAAAGCGCCTGCTTTTCCCTTCTCCACATATCCTCCTTAAAAAGCCAAACCGCCGCTTCTTGCAGCTTCCGCAAGAGCCTTGATTCGACCATGATATTGATAGCCCGCTCGATCAAATACGACATTTTGTATTCCCAAACGTTTTGCTGACTCTGCCAAATACACACCCAATGTTTGAGCCGCCTTGACATCGCCTCCGTACTTCATTTTTTCCCGAACATCTTTTAAAAGAGTTGAAGCAGCGAAAACGGTATGCCCTTTAAAATCATCTATTAACTGGGCATAAATATGTTTATGACTTCTAAAAACTACCAGCCGAGGACGCTCTGCTGATCCTTCAAGTCTACGACGAATTCTTAAATGTCGATTTTTTCTTTTTGCTTCTCGTTTATTTTGAACACTCATTTTTAAATCCCTTCACTACAGATCAAAAATAAAATTTTAAATTATTTTAAGCGACTGTCTTTCCTGCCTTCTTCTTAACAATTTCACCAGCGTAACGAATCCCCTTACCTTTATAAGGTTCAGGCGGAAGAAAACGTCTGACACGAGCCGCTACTTCACCCACCAACTGCTTATCTGCACCCGAAACCTTCACCTTCACTTGGTCGGCCACTTCTACTTTAATTCCCTCAGGGATGGGATAAACCACTGGATGCGTGAAACCAAGCGTTAAAGACAAATTCTTTCCTTCAATTTTAGCACGATACCCTACACCCTGAATTTCAAGATCTTTGGAAAAACCCTTTGTGACACCCTCAATCATATTGGCACACAAACTCCGCATCAAACCATGAAGAGGTTTAAGCTCCTCCGATTCACCCACGGCAAATAAAATGGTTTCGCCCTCTTTTTTAGCTGAAACGCCTGTCGGCAAAGCCTGTTCAAGCTGTCCCTTGGGGCCTTTCACTTTAAAATGACTTTGAGCAAGTTCAACACTCACGCCACTTGGTATAGATACTGCTTTCTTACCTATTCTTGACATCTTAAAAACTCCTCATAAATTTTAGGGCTAGGCCCTGAATATTCTTTACCAAACACTACAAATAATCTCGCCACCTAATCGAAGCTTGCTTGCTTTCTTCCCAGCCATCACACCTTTTGAGGTTGAAAGAATGGAGACTCCCAATCCTCCTTGAACTCTTGGAATATCATCAGCGCCCACATATACACGGCGACCTGGAAGACTAATTTTTCGAATACCCTGAAGGACGCGATCTCCTTTTTGAGTAAATTTCAAATAAACTCTAATCCAAGGATGACCCTCTTCTTCAGCCATTTTAAAATCCTGAACAAAACCTTCATCTTTCAAAACTTTTAAAACTTCTTTTTTAAAACTAGATGCTGGAACATCTGCATATTCTTTTTTTGCCGTACTCGCATTTCGAATACGGGTCAACATATCCGCAATCGGATCTGACATACTCATCTTTAATCTCTCCATTTAAAGCCGTCATGCGCTGTGCGTAAAGTGTGATGCGTAAATAAAAATTTTTAACGCAATACGCTCAACGCGCGACGCAACACTGTTTTTCTACCAACTTGCCTTGGTCACACCTGGGATCAAGCCATTTAAAGCAAACTTACGAAAACAAACTCTGCAAAGACCAAATCTTTTTAAAAAAGCCCTACGTCTACCGCATTGTTTGCAGCGATTATAGGCCCGAGAACTAAATTTTGCGGGTCTTTGTTGTTTCACCATTAAACATGTCTTGGCCATGCAATTACCTTTCTAAACTATTTTGCACTTCTAAAGGGCATTCCAAAAGAAGTCAGAAGCTCTCTTGCGTGATCATTTGTTTTTGCTGTTGTTACAAAAATAATATCCATCCCTTGAACTTGCTTGATCTTATCCAATTCAATTTCTGGGAAAACAACCTGTTCTTGTATCCCTAAAGAATAATTGCCTCTTCCATCAAAAGATCGAGGAGGAACTCCCTTAAAATCTCGAATACGAGGCAACACAACATTTACAAAGCGATCCATAAACTCATACATTTTTTTACCACGAAGCGTCACTTTGCAGCCGACGGGCTCTCCAGCTCTCAACTTAAAACCAGCGATACTCTTTTTTGCCCGTGTAATCACTGGTTTTTGACCTGTAATTAAACCTAATTCTTCGACATGAGATTCCAAAAGCGCGAAATCTTTTGCACCTTCAGCAACACCCATGTTAATAACAACCTTCTCTAATTTAGGAACTTGCAATTGGTTCTTAATATTCAAACTCTTCATAAGAGCTGGTGCAATTTCTTTTTGATAGGACTCCATCAAACGACTCATGGCTTAAATTGTCTCCCCGCATTTACGACAAACACGTTGCTTGTCTGCATTTTCTAAAATTTTAAATCCAACACGAACAGGTTTATCGCAATTCGAACAAAAAAGAGCCAAATTTGAAATATTGACTGAGGTCTCTTTCTGAACAAGTCCTCCTTGAGGATTGGCTTGTGTCGGGCGCACATGACGTTTTACAAAATTCAAACCTTCAATAATGGCTCGATTTTTTTCGCGAACAATTTGAAGAACCTTTCCCTTTTTCCCCTTATCTCGTCCTGATAAAGCAAAAACAACATCGTTCTTCTTTAAATAAGTTTTATATCTCACTGTTTCTGTTTTCATCGAATTTTCTTCTTACTTTATATTTTATTTTTATAAAACTTCTGGAGCCAAAGAAATAATCTTCATAAAGTTTTTTTCACGTAGCTCACGTGCCACTGGCCCAAAAATTCGGGTCCCTCGTGGATTCATCTGATTATCAATAATCACAATCGCATTAGAATCAAAGCGAATATAAGAACCATCAGCTCTGCTGACATGCCTTTTAGTTCTTACAACAACTCCTTTAACAACTTCTCCCTTCTTAACGATTCCTTCTGGAATAGCTTCTTTTACAGAAGCTACAATCACATCTCCAACCGAAGCATATCGATGACGCGTTCCACCCAACACCTTAAAACATGCTACTTTTTTTGCTCCGGTATTATCTGCAACTTCAAGTCTTGTTCTTAACTGAATCATATAAGATCCTTAAATTTTTCCTAACACTTCTGCGAGGCGCCATCGTTTAAGCTTACTAAGAGGCTTAGTTTCAACAATGCGAACCCGATCGCCCGTTTGAGCTTCTTGTTTTTCATCATGGGCATAAAACTTCTTAACTTTTCGAATCACTTTTCCATAAATGGGATGTGGTTCTCTACGTTCAACTTCAACCACAATGGTCTTATCCATTTTATCGCCAATAACCACACCTACTTTTTCTTTTCGGCTTGCTCTTTCTTCAACAGTTTTATTCACTCTTCAACTCCTGCTCTCTTAAAATCGTCTTCACTTGAGCGATATCTCTTTTTGTCTGGCGAACTTTTCCAGAATTTTCTAACTGCCCTGTCTTGCCTTGAGTTCTCAACTTAAAGAGATGATCTCCAAGTTCTCGAAGTTTCAAATCAAGTTCATCTTTTGTTAATTCTCGCACGTCTTTAATCTTCATTTCAAAAACTCCTCACACGAAATAAAATTGTCACCTTTAAAAATGTCGACGCATAATGAAGCGCGTCTTTAAAGGAAGCTTATAAGACCCGAGCCTCAAAGCATCTCGAGCCATATCTTCTGGAATACCCTCTATCTCAAATAAAATATTCCCAGGCTTAACAACAATGACCCATCCCGCAGTAGGTCCTTTTCCTTTTCCCATACGTGTTTCAGCTGGTTTTTTGGTAATAGGTTTATCGGGGAACATGCGTAGCCAGATTTTCCCTTTTCGCTTCATATGTCGCGTCACAGCCACACGAACCGCTTCTAATTGAATATTGGTAATCCAGCCTCTCTCTAAACTTTGTAAGCCATATTCACCAAAACTCAAAGCAGTCACTCGGGTTGCCTTCCCCGCCCGACATCCCTTTTGAACTTTTCGAAATTTAACTCTACTTGGCATCAACGGCATGGGATGACTCCTTTGCTACGACTTCAACTTTTTCTGAATCGGCCTTCTTAGTCTCAGTCACAATATTTTCAACCGCTTGATATCCTTTAAAAACCCACGTCTTTACTCCAATCAAACCATAAGTTGTTTTTGCCTCACTAAAGCCATAATCAATCACGGCTTTGAGTGTATGAAGAGGAATACTTCCTTCTTTATAAACTTCACGTCGGGCAATTTCAGCTCCACCCAAACGGCCTGAACAACAAATCTTAATACCTTTTGCTCCTGAAGACATCGCGCTTTGAACTGCTTTCTTCATCGCTCTTCGAAAAGAAACACGTCTTTGAAGCTGCAAACTAACATTTTCAGCGACAAGCTGTGCTTCTATTTCTGGCTGTTTGATTTCTTTAATATCAATCTCTACGTCCCATTTTGTCAAATCTCCCAAATCCTGCTTCAACTTATCAATCTCAGCACCTTTACGTCCAATCACCAATCCTGGGCGGGCTGTATAGACAATCACTTGTAATTTATTACCTAAGCGTTCAATTTCAACCTTTGCAAGCCCTGAAAAGAAAAGTTTTTCTTTAACAAAATCTCGGACTTTAATATCTTCATTCAAAAGATTTGAATAATTTTTTCTCGTTGCGAACCATCGGGATCGCCAGTTCTGATTGATACCTAGTCTTAAACCAATTGGATTAACTTTTTGACCCATAACTTTCTCCGAAAAACGTATTTCTTAAAAAATCCTGTTTTCTACTTTATTTACCGCGCATCATGCTTTTATGAACGAGGTGCCGATTTCTTTATATCATCTGATAATACGACAGTAATATGACTCAGTCGCTTTCGAATTCTTGTCGCTCGTCCCATAGGACCTGGAAGAAATCTTTTCCAAAAAGGACCGCCATCTATCCAAACACGCCCTACTCGCAAAGTATCTAAATTAATCCCCTCTCGCCCTTGCGCATTGGCAACAGCAGATTTCAAAACTTTTCCTACGACCGCTCCTGCTCTTTGAGGACAAAAATTAACCACATTCAAAGCTTCAGAAACAAGTTTGCCTCGAATAGAATCCGCAATGAGTCTTGCCTTCGTTGGTGCAACTCTTACAAATCTTCCCACCGCTTTAACGTCCATAACATTGTTCCTTTTGCTCCAGAGGACATCCGTCTCTGGCTGAAAACTTTTAAATTTTTAACTACTTATTTCTTTGCTGCCGTTTTGTCTGTATGTTGGCCATGCGCTCTAAAAGTACGTGTCGGGGCAAACTCACCCAATTTATGTCCAACCATATTTTCCGTTACAAAAACCGTAATAAATTTTCTTCCGTTATAAACAGAAAACGTATTTCCAACAAAATCCGGGCTAATCATGGATCTGCGAGACCATGTTTTAATCGGACGTCTTTCTCCCCCTCGATTCATGCGTTCGATACGTTCCATCAACTTAGTGTCTACAAAGGGGCCCTTCTTCAATGATCTTGACATGGACTACTTCCTTCTCTCCAAAATATATTTATTCGAATATTTTTTCTTATTACGAGTTTTCGTACCATCGATAAGACCCCATGGCGTACAATGCTGACGTCCACCATTGGCTTTACCTTCACCACCTCCAAGCGGATGATCGACTGGATTCATCGCGACACCGCGAACAATAGGACGACGTCCTTTCCAGCGAACTCGACCTGCTTTACCCAGAGAAACATTCATATGATCAGGATTACTTAATTGCCCCACTGTGGCTCGACAAATAACCCTTACCAATCGAACTTCCTTAGAAGGAAGTCTTATATGTGCATAATCACCTTCTTTGGCCATTAACTCAGCAGAAACTCCTGCACTTCGAACAATCTGACCGCCTTTTCCCGGAACTAACTCAATATTATGAATAAAAGTTCCTAAAGGAATCGCTGACAAAGGCAAACAATTTCCAACCTTAGGCTCTGCATTATTCGACGAAATAAGTTCATCACTTGCCTTTAATCCATGAGGAGACAAAATATATCTTTTCTCCCCATCTCGATATTGCAAAAGAGCAATACGTGCAGATCGATTAGGATCATATTCAATTCCAATCACGCGAGCTGGGATATCAATCTTATCGCGCTTGAAATCAATAATACGATACATCTTACGAGCACCACCCCCACGATGACGTACAGTAACGCGTCCCTGAAAATTTCTACCTCCCTTTCGAGAAATACGCTCTAAGAGACTTTTCTCAGGTGTACTTTTGGTGATTTCCTCAAAAGAGTATCCGGTCGTAAAACGTCTTGTTGGTGTTACTGGCTTATAAGTTTTTAATGCCATATTTGCTCCTCAGCAGGCTCTGAATTCTCAAGCCTTACATGCTCCCATTTAATTAAATTCGATTTTGTCGCCTTCGCGTAACGTTACAATCGCTTTCTTCCATCCCGAAGTCTGTCCTAATTGAGCTCTCATTCTTTTAGGCTTTCCTTTGACTCGAACTGTATTAACCTGAATCACTTTAACAGGGTAAAGCTCTTCAATTGCTTTTTGAATTTCAATTTTGTTGGCTCTGGAATCAACTCGAAAAATCATTTTGTTGTCTTTTTGAGTCAAATCCGTCCCTTTTTCACTGATCACAGGATTTAAAACAATGCTATAGGCTGCTTTCATTCTTCAACCTCATAAATAGAAAGACCCTCAAAAGCATCTTCTGAAAAAATAATTTTTGAGTGAGTCATAATAGAATAAGTATTTAAATCTGATAATCTGACAAGATCTACTTGAGGAATATTTCTAAAGGCCAGTCTCATCTTAGGATCAATTTCTTTAACAACGATCAAAACTTTTCCTTGAACCTTTAGATTATTTAAAAGCTCTTTTGCCAATTTCGTCTTTACAGATTCAACCTTTAAATCTTTAACAACTAAAACTTTATTCTCATCAAAATAAATTTTTAAAGCAGAGGCTCTTGCTAGAGAAGCAACGCGTTTATTCAGCAGATAAGTGTATTCATGCGGCTTAGGACCAAAAACCGTTCCTCCACCTCGCCACACTGGAGACGTCCTCTCTCCTGATCTAGCACGCCCTGTTCCTTTTTGTTTCCAAGGTTTCTTTCCAGAGCCACTTACTTCTCCTCTTGTTTTTGTTTTTGCTGTTCCTTGTCTTTGATGAGCAAGAAAGCCTACCACTGCACTTTTAATAGCATGTGAATTCGGCCTTTTTGTAAAAGTAAGCGTATGCTCCTTTTCTCCAATTGATTTTCCTTTTGAATCTAAAAGCGCAATCTTAGACATACCTTTATCCTCTCCGTGTCTTTCGAATCACAACAAAACCCCCATCAGCACCTGGGATTCCGCCCTTGACCAAAAGAACGTTTTGATCTAGATCAACTCTAACCACCTCTAAATTTAAGAGGGTATTCTTTGCATTTCCAAAACGACCGGGGAGTTTTTTCCCGCGTTTGGTATTTGACCCAAATGTGTTTGTTCCAATGGATCCAGGACGTCTGAAATATTCATTTGCACCGTGACTTGCTTTCATTCCAGTAAAACCATGACGTTTCACGACACCTTGAAAACCACGTCCTTTGCTAACACCCATCACATCAACATAATCACCCGCTTTAAAAATATCCACCCGAATTTCTTGACCTAACTTATATTCCGCAATAGCTTTTTCATCTGCAATTCTAAATTCTTTAAGACGTCTTAACCCTGGAACGCCTGCTTTCTTAAGATGTCCCATGATTGGCTTTTTAACATGACCTTCTTTAACAGGATCAAAGCCTAATTGAACAGCCGTATAAGCATCATTTTCAGATGTCTTAATCTGCGTAACTTTGCAAGGCCCCGCCTCAATCACTGTCACAGGAATAGCCTTACCTGCTTCATTGAATATTCTTGTCATTCCTACTTTTTTACCTAACATACCGATCGACATTTTTGATCCCCTTAAAAAACGAAAAAGAATAGCCTCTCTTGAGATTTAATTCAAGAGTTTTTATTATTTTTTTTAATTTTTATAACTTAATATTGATATCCACTCCGGCCGGCAAATTCAACCTTTTCAATTCATCAATTGTTTTCGCCGTCGGATCTACGATATCCAAAAGCCGCTTATGTGTTCGAATCTCAAACTGTTCTCTGGATTTTTTATCCACATGAGGTGATCTTAAAACGGTAAATTTCTCAATCTGAGTAGGTAATGGAATAGGGCCTTTAATAGAAGCACCTGTTCTCTTTGCCGTATCCACAATCTCAGTTGTTGATTGATCTAAAACTCTTTGATCATACCCTCTAAGCTTAATTCTAATCCTTTGCATGACTTCCCTATAACTTTTAAGTTAGCAGTTTACCATTTACCGTGAATTTTACACTGAAAATCGTAAACTTTTTTACGCAATAATATCCGTAACTCTACCCGCTCCGATGGTTTTGCCTCCCTCTCGGATTGCAAATCTTAATCCCTTGTCCATTGCAATTGGACTGATCAACTCTACTTCTAATGCCGTATTGTCTCCTGGCATTACCATTT
>JAYRIK010000076.1:0-3737 GCA_041906865.1 Candidatus Auribacterota bacterium | reverse complement strand
CAGAAGAAGCTCTGCCTCCCAGTATCGATCTTTTTTCAAGAAGGGTCACATCCCATCCAGATTTGGCTAAACGTGTTGCGGTTGAAATTCCTGCTAAACCTCCCCCGATGATGGTGACGGTCTTTGTCATGAGAGTGAAGGTGAAATCAAAATTTTTATTTTCTCAAAAAGACTCAAATGAACTCTTTCAGAGAAAATATTGTAATTGGATTTACATATTTTTTTTAACAGACCATGATAAATTTTGATCATCACTTGAAGAGATTTTCGACTATCTTTATCAATGAGTGCAGGGAGTTTAAAAGCCTCAACATAAAAGCTTTTGGCTCTTTCCACTTCAAATTGCATCAATTTTTGAAAAACAGGGCTATAAACATATTTTTTTAAATCTTCTTCTGAATAACCAAACTTCTTGAGATCCTCTTGGGGGATATAAACTCTTCCCATTTCAATGTCTTCTTTAATGTCTCTTAAAATATTAGTAAGTTGAAAAGCTATGCCACAGGCTTCTGCGTGCACAAGCGCGTCCTGATTTTTAAATCCAAAAATATAGAGACAGATGAGGCCTACCACAGACGCCACTTTGTAACAGTAAGGTTTAAGATCTTCAAATTTTTCAAAGCGGCGACTTGCTAAATCCATTTCAACCCCTTCTATTGCTTCTAAAAAATAACGATGAGGGATTTTGAATTTCTGAATGGTATCGTGTAATGCAGGAAATATAGGATGGGAGAGATCTTGATTGTTTAAAAGTTTTTGAACTTTTTCTTTCCATTGATTGAGCTTTTGAGTTTTGCTAGGCCGTTCATTAGTATGAATATATTTATGTTGGCCAGCACTATGAGAAACAAAAGATTTTTGTGATAAATAATTATTCATGTTTTGTTTCTCATTGGTGAGAATAACGGCATCATGCTCATCCACAATATCATCACAAATTCTCATGAAAGCATAGACAGCAGATATGGCCATGCGTTTTGTTTTGGGTAAGAGAATAAATCCATAATAAAAATTTTTAGCTTTCGATTTTGCGATGTTTGAGCAAAGCAGATAAGATTCTTTAAGAGGAAAATTCATGAGGTTTTTCTCCCAAAAAGATTTCTTAAGGAGTATCGGAAGAGAGAACCTAACGCCAATTGAGCTTTAGCGCTTTTGGATAGAGAAGGTCTCTTAGAAAGCACGTTATATCCATTCTTCTCAATCATTTTAAGAATAGCGAGGCCTCCTTGGCTGAAAAGTTCAATATCAAGTTGGATTTTCCCTTGTACTTTTTTGATGAGCTCAAGACCCTTTTCAAAAAGATCACGTGTTTTATGAATTTCAACCTTCATAAGTTCAATGAACGCAGGTGTTGTTTGATGAGTGATCAGATCATTTTCTGAATAATTAAAACGCTTCATATCTTCAAGAGGGATATAAATTCTCCCCTTTTCTAAATCTCGAGCAATATCTTGCCAAAAATTAGCTAATTGTAAAGCAGTGCAAGTAGCATCTGAAAGAAGAAATCTCTCTTCATCGCGATAATTAAAAAGCATGAGAAAAATCCGACCTACCGGATTAGCTGAATAACGGCAATAACTTAAAACATCTTCAAATGTTGAATAGCGGGGAGTTGTTTGATCCATTTTAAAGGCATGAATCAAATCATGAAAGGGTTCCAGGGGAAGATCATGTCTTTTAATAATTTCTTTTAAAGCGATAAAAACGGGATGACGGGGGTTTCCATTTTTGCAAAGACTTAATTCTTGGTCCCATGCTTCTAAAAGTTTTAAAGAAAGGTTGGGGTCTCCTATTTCATCTCCTAAGTCATCTGCCCATCGGCAAAAGGCATAAACCGTATAAATAGAAGGGCGAAGGTGGAGAGGCATTAAAAAAGATCCCACCGTGAAATTTTCATAATGGGTTTTTGCAATGTTTTCACAATAGGCAAAGGCCTCTGAGACACTCATTGTCTTTTGAGTATCAAAAGGATAAAGGGTGGTCAAAATAGATTGGACTTTTGTGTCTATGCTCATCATTCACAGAATGAAAGAGTTATGAAGTTAAGTTAAGGCCTAAATAATGGTTAACCTATGTCTAAAGCCATTAAAGTATATCTTCTGTAAGATAAATCTCAAGCTGAAAGAATCTGCAGAATATGGAAAAATAAACCTGGAAATTGGATGAATCATCCAGTATGATCATGCGTCCAAGAGGGGAACTGTGATGGAATAAAGATTCGCTGACACGGGTTTCTCTTATTTGAAGAGGGTTTTATGGCTAAAGTACTTTATCCGACAATTGAAGAAGAGATTCTCGCTCTTAAAAAAGAGCGTAATGCCATTATCTTGGCCCACAACTATCAAGTGGGTGAGATTCAAGATATTGCCGATCTGTGTGCTGATTCGCTCAAATTAGCTCAATATGCGGCTAAAACCGATGCAGATATGATTGTATTCTGTGGCGTTCATTTTATGGCGGAGACAGCCAGTATTTTATGCCCCGAAAAAACAGTTTTGATTCCAGATTTAGAAGCAGGTTGTTCTTTGGCCAATATGATTGATGTTGTGGCTTTGCAAAAATGGAAAGACGAGCATCCGGGTGCAGTTGTTGTTGCTTATGTGAATACATCTGCTGCTGTAAAAGCATTAAGTGATTATTGTTGCACCTCGTCTAATGCAATGAAGGTCGTACAATCTATTCCTGAAGATAAAGAAATTCTTTTTGTTCCTGATTTCTTTCTCGGACGATATGTTCAAATGAAAACAGGAAGAAAAATTCATTTATGGCCAGGTTATTGCAATATTCATGTGCGTATTAAGGCTGAAGATATTCAAACTTTAAAACATGATCACCCAAGCGCTGAATATATTATGCATCCTGAATGTGGGTGTTTGACGGGAACCATGCATATGGCAGATCGCATTCTTTCAACCGAAGGTATGGTCAATTATGCCAAAGAATCCAAAGCTAATGAATTCATTGTAGCAACAGAAACAGGGATTCTTCATCGGCTTCAAAAAGATAGTCCTAATAAGACTTTCTATCCTGCTTCTTCTAATGCAGTTTGTGAATACATGAAGCGAAATACATTGGAGAAAGTTGTGGATTCTCTAGAGAAGCTTCAGTATCAAGTCAAAGTCCCTAAAGAACTGGCAGACCGAGCCAGACTCCCCATTGAGCGCATGCTCTCGATAGTATAGAGACTTTTAGATAAATCTGACGATAAAAAAGGCAGTAGTTCGTTTTTCAACAAACCACTGCCTTGTAAAACAAAACACACACTAATTACTTTGCTACTTCTTCTTTTGTTTCTGTCTTAACTTCTTCTGTTTTTTTCACCACTGTGGCACTTGTTCCTTCTGCCGCAGCTTGAGAATCTTTCATTGCTTTTTCAGGAATCTCAACAGTTCCTTTAGTTGTTTCAACCACTCCTTCAGCTGTTCCTTTGACAGGTGTGATAATCACTTCTGGAGCTTTTTTGACATCTCCAGTAAGAGTTTGTCCTGCTGCTTGTGCTGTATCTGCTGTGGTATCAACGACTTTTTCTCCAACTTTAAGACCGACTTTAGCCGTTTCTTTTACCACATTGACTGGAAGAGTCACAACAGTAGTTGCTGCTTTCTGAGCGCCTGACTTCTCTGTTGAACTTTCAGTTGAAGACTTTACTGCATCACTTGCAAAGCAAGAGGTGCTTACAAAACATATCATCGCTAAAAATAGTAATTTTTTCATTGTTGCTCCATTCATTTCATTTT
>JAYRIK010000075.1:0-4040 GCA_041906865.1 Candidatus Auribacterota bacterium | reverse complement strand
TCCTGAATGGTTGCTAAAGCATTCGGATTAGATTTACTATTGGTTCCAGGAGCCACACCGAAAAATCCAGCTTCAGGATTAATCGCCCACAGACGACCGTCAGGACCGATGTTAAGCCAAGCAATATCATCCCCCACTGTCCAAACTTTATAACCTTTCAGAGACTCTGGAGGAACCATCATCGCTAAATTTGTCTTACCACATTGACTTGGGAAAGCTGCTGCAATATAAGTCACTTCCCCTTGAGGACTCTCTATTCCTGTAATCATCATATGCTCCGCCAACCATCCTTGCTGACGGCCCAAAAAACTCCCGATACGAAGAGCCAAACATTTCTTTCCTAAAAGTGCATTTCCACCATAACCTGATCCCACACTCCAAATGGTATTATCTTCAGGAAAATGACAAATAAAACGATGCTTCATATCCAAATCTGCTTTGCCATGAAGACAACGCGTAAAATCATTTTCTTCACCTAGTTCATCCAAAGCAATTTGTCCCATTCGTGTCATAATACGCATATTCAAAACCACATACACACTGTCTGTAATTTGAATACCAACCTTACTAAAAGGCGAGCCGATTGGTCCCATAATAAAAGGGATCACATACATTGTCCGGTCCTTCATAGAGCCATCAAAAATGGCGCCTAGTTTTTGATATCCCTCTTGAGGACTCATCCAATTATTGGTGGGGCCCACATCTTCTTTCGTTTTAGTACAAATAAAGGTAAGCTCTTCCGTTCTTGCAACATCATTCAAGGCGGAACGATGAAGGAAACAGCCAGGAAGTTTCTGCTGATTGAGTTCTTCTAAATCTCCGATACGTAACGCTTCTTGAAGAAGATTTTTATTTTCGCTCTCAGAGCCATCACACCAATAAATACGATCAGGCTTACACAACTTGGATATTTCATTCACCCAGCCCAAAACATGTTTATTTTGTGTAATTCCTTGCCTTGTTTCCTGAATGGTGATGCCTAGCATAAAAACCTCTTCTTCCCAAATTATGTTACAGTTTATTGATTCGTTACCATTTACAAAGTAATTACCCGTACAAGGAAGCCAGCATAGTAAAGTTCAATATGTATAGCGTAAATAGGATCTGCTTAGTAATTTTAAATTTGATAATAAGAAAAAAGGCCTATTGGCACTAACCCAAATTGCGAAACTTGGGCTGGCACAACAGGCCTTTTCTTCAAAGACAATAGACTGAACTATTTTCCAACTTTAACGACGTTACGAGCTTGAAGACCTTTTTCTCCGTCGACAACTTCAAATTCGACTTCTTGGCCTTCAGCTAATGTCTTAAAGCCTGCACCTTGGATTGCAGAATGATGAACGAAAACATCTCCTCCATCATCTTTCGCAATAAAACCAAAACCCTTCTTATCGCTAAACCATTTTACTTTACCACGAGCCACTTGAAACCTCCTTGATTATCTCGATGATTGATCATAAAAAAACCGCCTTGGATCCTCATCGAATAGATCCATGCGGTTTTAACAAAAAATTTTTAGAAAATAAAAATACTATAAGCTTCAAACCGTTCTTCAGCAACTTAAAGACACTTAAGCTGTCTGCTCCTTAAAAATAAATCTCAAATCTGATTAACTATACCACCCTATGATTTAAATGTCAAAATAATTTTATCTTTTTAAAAACTCCTCCCTCTTTGCCTTCTTTTACTTGCATATAGATTGATTGCAATAACCCTTTGCCATGAGTATATTTAACTCTCAGGGGGATAGTAGGTTAAGGGAGTTTTTATGAAATTTGTCATGATTTTTATAGATGGTTTAGGCATTGGAACAAAAAATCCTCAATGGAACCCCTGCCTTCACAGCCAGGGATTCTTCAATATTTTCTCTGATGAAGAAAGAATCATTCCTTTACCGTTTGGTGGACTTTTTAAAGGACTCGATGCTTCTCTAGAAATGCCTGGCCTTCCTCAAAGCGCCACAGGACAAACAGCTATTTTTACAGGTATCAATGCGGCTCAAATCCTTGGATATCATCTGAATGGTTTTCCAAACACAAAACTTCGAGAAATTTTGCTTGAATACTCTCTTCTTAAAAAAATTAAAGAACGAGGGCATACTGTAGACTTTCTAAACACCTATCGTCCTATCTTTTTCGACAAACCTATCGAAGAAAGATTCAGAAGAGTTTCTTGCTCTACCCTCACAACTCTTGCAGCAGAAATTAATTTTCATTCTCAAAAAGATCTATTCGATAAGATTTCAATATGTCATGACCTGACCAATCAAATCTTCATAGAGCAAGGATTTGAAGCCCCCATTTTTACGCCGTCCCAATCTGGAAGAATTTTAGCTCAAAGCTCTGCTCAAAATGATTTTGTTCTATTCGAATTTTTTCTCACAGATTTTATAGGGCATGCTCAAGATATGAATCGTGCTCAATCTGAACTTAATAAACTGGAAGAATTTTTAATCAGTTTTCTTTCCGAAGTTAACCTTTCTGAAACCACAGTTCTTTTAATCAGCGATCATGGGAATCTTGAGGATCTCTCCACAAAATCTCATACTCTCAATCCAGCCATTTTCTTGACCTGGGGACAACATTCAAAACGCTTTCACGAAAATTGCGTCTCTATTCAAGATCCTTATCATGAGATTCTTGCCATTTATAAAACTTAAGATTCACTAGAAATGGTTCATACAGTTCTCGACAGGATCGAACAGTATGCATTACTCTTCGAGCAAATCCCGACGTAACGTCGGGAGAGTCGAGAAGTAAGTTATAACTTACAAAAAATCTCATCCCACTATTTCTCGATAAAAAAGATAGCGCCTAGTTTTGGAAAAATGAGGGGGCATTTTCCCAGCGGTTTAAATTCACTAGGCGCTATTCACAATTTAGTTAATGGGAATCTGTATTCCTTTATCTTCTTCTTTTACAACTTTTGACAAACGAAGAGTTAGAACTCCATTGTCATAAGAAGCCATTACATTTTTTTGATCTACATGTACAGGCAAAGGAATTACACGGTAAAAAGAGCCCACACTTCTTTCACTACGGTAAAAACGTGTACCTTTTTTATCCTGCTTGTCTTCATGTACAATTTCACGTTTGGCTTGGATTTCCACAACGTCATTTTTTAATGTAATAGATATTTTATCTTTATCCAAACCTGGAAGATCACATCTTAAAACAAGTTCCTGTGCTGTTTCTTCCAAATCAATTCGAGGTTCTAAATATCCATGAGAAGTTAGATGTCCTGCAGGATAAGCGCTACCCCAAGCTCTAGAATGCATTAACCGTTCCAATTCGCGATGCATTCTTTCCATTTCTATAAAAGGATCTGACTCAGACATTATCCAATCTTCTTCCCTCTCAGCCACAGAAGGAACTTGAGCTGTATCCATTTTGGGAGAAGAATGGGTTGGAGTCTGATCTGCTTGAGCTAAAACCCAAATAGAACCTGTTAGAAGGCCGATAACTAAAACACCTACATTTATGATGCTCTTTTTCATTTGATTCTCCTTCTTAAAGAAGCTTTATAAATTTGTCTCTAAAATTTCATACACTGTAGATAACACAAACCTATATTCATTTATTCCCAAAAGAACTTGAACCCTATTCAAAATCTATGTTAGCCTGCATCCACATTTGAAAAGGAGATTTGTCACATGAAAAAAATAGGAACGCTTTTACAAACGGGAATGCTTTTGGTCACGCTTCAATCCAGCCTCTGTTTTTCTGATGAAGTCACAGACACCTTTGATAAAGCCAAACAAGCTTATAATGATAAGAATTATCTCAAGGCTGCCGACCTTCTTAATCAAGGACTCACTCAAGTTCAAAAACTGATTAGCCAGCAAGTTATCCAATGTCTGCCTGGAGCCATGGATGGATGGCAAAGAACCGAGCCCACTTCGACATTAGCGAATGAAGCTACTTTTGGTTTGGTGTCTTCGAGCGTCTATTCGGTGGAAGTCAACTATTCTAAAGAGCCTTCTCAAAAAGTAATAGTGTCTATCTCCAATATTCCTCATATCGTTCAAATTGCAAAAGCGG
>JAYRIK010000074.1:0-6332 GCA_041906865.1 Candidatus Auribacterota bacterium | reverse complement strand
TGTATCCTTTATTTCCCTTGATAAAATTCTCCCAGCGATTCTTCCTCTTTTAAAAGAAAAAGGGGAAATCGTGGCATTGGTTAAACCTCAATTTGAAGTTGGAAAATCTCAAGTGGGCAAGGGAGGGGTTGTTCGAGAAGAGTCTGAGCGTTTAGCTGCTGTTCAAAAAATAAGTTCTTTTGCCCAAAGTTTAGGATTTCAAGTCCTGAATCATTTTCAATCGCCTCTCAAAGGGCCTGCCGGAAATGTAGAATATTTTTTGCATTTGAAAAAATAGAATAGCATACTAGAAAAGTGTAGAGATATTGTTGAGATCGATCATTTAAAAAACAAGGAGAATGTAATGAAAACAATAAGAATTTTGGTAGGGATGGTATTTCTTTTAACCTTAAGCGGTTTTACTTTTGCATCAGAGGGACAGGGCCAAGGTGGAGTAACGGAGGCTGGGATAAATCAGGCCATGAAACCACAAACAGAAATTGTCGAGGTAGGCAACACTCTTTGCCCCGTCAGTGGCGATAAGTTTGGTGGAAAAATGGGGAAGCCCTATCCCATTGAATACAATGGAAAAACTTACAATCTTTGCTGTAAGATGTGCGCGAAAGATTTTAAAAAAGATCCTGCAAAGTACAGCAAAATTGCTGAAGAGAATGCTCAAAAAAACAGTTAAACTACTGAAGATACAGTAAAATAAACTTCCTTATCAAAGGGAGGGAAATGTGGATTATCTGATCCCCTTACATCCAAAGCTCGTTCATTTCCCCATTGCTTTATTCCTCGCAGCCCTTGCATTTGATGTTTTCAGTTTCATCTTTCGTAAAGAAATTTTACATAAAACGGCTTTACATATTTACGTTCTCACAAGTCTTATAACCCCTCTCATTGTCAAAACAGGATTTTGGGAGGAAGCAAGACTTCACTTAAATCATCCTGTATTGGCTAGACATGAAATGTTTGCTTTGTTAACAATGTGGGGAGCACTGATTTCCTTACCCATTCTGTGGTTTATAAAGAAAAAGAGACCAAAATACTTCCGTTTAACTTTCTTGCTATTTTTAATCAGCGTCGCAGTTTGCGTTTTTTTAGCAGCTCACAATGGAGGTCGAATGGTGTATGAGTATGGGGCGGGTGTAGCGTCGTAAAGGGGAGTATAAGAGTTAATTATCCAAAGATAAAACTTGTTTTGCAGCAATCTCTACAAGAGCTGAAATTTGATCACGCCTCAAATTGCCTACAAAGAGACAAAGGTTATTTCCCCTTCTGATGACAATCACTTTATAAGGTCGAACAATGAAAAAATAATACCGACGATGTGTTTTGGGAATACGTCGAAAGGCTGTTTCTGGAAATGTAATCTCAGTGTTTCTAAGAATAAAATGAGATAAATGTTGAGGGCCATTATGATAGATGACAAGAGCGACGCGTCGTCCAGGAAGAGGGTCACAGGAAGTCATGCAAGCTCCATCTGCGGAATAGCCTAATTTTGAAAGATCATTCTGGCAAGAGCGTAAACCTGAAGGAGATAGAAAGGTTTGATTTTTTTCTATGTTCTTTTCAATTTCTTCAGGGGTTTCTGTAGGAAGTTGCCCTTTAAGCGCTTGCTGATGTAATTGAACAGATTGGTTAATCAAAGTATCTGCGTTAACTTTGGATGGCCAGGCCAAATAATAAACGATACCTGCTCCCATAATAAGAGTTGCTGCGATGGTAGATGCGACAAGAAAGAATTTCCTTCCAAAAATAGTTTCTGGGCGAGAAAATTTTTCGGCGGCATGAAGCTTAGAGCGAATTTCATCCCATAATTGTTTCGGGGCAATCTCTCTGGGGATTTTCTCTTTTAAAAGTTCTTCTACGCTTCTTTCATTTTCAAAGATCGCATTACAATCTGGACAAAAATCTAAATGGGTAAGAATGTCTAAATTATTTTCAATATCGAGTTCATTGTCCAAAAAAAGATAGAGCTTTTGACGAACTTCAGGGCATTTCATGATAAGCTCCTTTCTTCTTGGGCAGGATGTTTTTGAGGAGAGGATAGAGCTAAGTCTGAATTTTGCTTTGGGGGAACAATTCTTTGCTTTTGAGCATAGCTCCATAATTGTTCACGAAGCAATTTTCGAGCCCTAAAAAGTCGTGACATGACTGTTCCAATGGGACAATCCGTAAGTTTGGAAATCTCTTGATAGGAAAAATCTTCCACAGTCGCTAGAAGAAAAACCAGGCGATATTCAGGTGCTAAATGATCTAAAGCAAGAGCGACTTCATCTGAAAGTTTTTCTCGAAGGACGTCAATTTGTTCCATTGAGAAATGAACGGGTTCTTTGATAATTTCTTCGTAAATGGGTTCTATGAGGCTAAAATCAGTAAAGGCGGGTTCTTTCACTTTTTTTCGATATTGATTAATATAGGTGTTGGTCATGATTCTGAAAATCCAAGCCTTGAAATTAGTCCCTTTTTGAAATTGATCAAAATTTCGAAAGGCTTTGAGAACAGCTTCCTGAACAAGATCTTGAGCATCATGTTCATTTCGGGTCATGCGTAATGCAGTGCGGTAGAGGGCATTAAGATGATCTTGTGCTAAAGATTCAAATTCTTTTGTAGGCATAAAAAATAACACCTTATTTTACTTCTTACTGTAACAAATCTTTACCATAACTTATTTCCATTTTATCATAATTATATGAAAAATCTCAAAAGCGTTAAAAGCACCAGTGGCCTGATTCTAATCATGTTCTTGATGGTCTCTTTCAGTTTTGCTCAGAAGAAAGAGCATTTCAAACCGAAAAAAGAGGGGGATCATTTTAAAGTTGAAACGAAAGCCTGGGTTTTGGAAAGCTGGGCTTCAAAAACGCAAACCCGACATTATGCAAAAGGTATTTCGACGGTGTATACAAACATTTGTCGCATTTTAGCTTTGGATGCGGAAGGTTCAAGTTCTATCAAGATCAAGATTTTGAAAAATAAAAATGCTTTTTGGAACACTGTTCGAAAAGATTTTGGGGAAATTCAATTTATTGGTGGATTTTTTTCTCATGAGAAAAATGAAGTGATTGTGTGGAATCAATCTATCGAACACACTTTGCCTATTTTGGCGCATGAATTGACCCACGCCGTAATTTATCGAGTCATGAAGCATCCACCACTCTGGTTTAATGAGGGTTTTGCAGAATACATTGGGTTAAGTCGAATTCATTGGGGAAAATTAAAACAGGCTTCTTTGGATGAAGGTTATATGAAGTTGATTTTAGAAGCTGATAGGATAGGGACATTGATTCCCTTATCTCGGTTGGTCAGTCTGCAATCCTATTTAGATGGTCATATGAGAAAACTTCAATATGCCGAGTCTTGGGGTCTGGTGTATTTTCTTTTTCACGGATCTGATGAAAAATATCAAACCTCTTTCTTGAATTATATTCGAGCTCTGAAGAAGAAAGAAAATCTTCCTTTGGAACAATTTATTCAACTCAATTCTATAGAAGAAATTTGGTGGAAAGAATTAAAAGATTTGAACCATAACAAGAAGCGTTCAAAAATTCCGGATTTTTAGCCCAAAATTTTATCTTTTTCATCAAATTCGAATTCTTTCCAGTTAGCTTGGCCTGGTTTTACTTCAACTGAAAGGCCTTCATCGTTACCAACCACTGCGAGATAATATTTAAACTGAGTTTGGTTAGGGTAATCAAATTGTACCGTGTAAGTTTTTTTTGCTTTGAATGAGAAAGAGGAGGGATCAATGTCATGACTTCCCGTTGTTTCTTTGATCATCGCTTGTTCCAAACGCTCAACGAGCTCTTTCTTCGAATTGTAAAGATAAACGTAAAAATAGGGAAGGGGCTTCTCCCCGGATCCATTGATTTTAAATTTTACTTCAATGCAATTGACCTGTTTTGTTCCAGCACCAGAGTCATAGGACACACCGGTTATTACATTTTTTGAAACAGAAAGGATTTCAAGATCTTGTTTTTTCTCTTCTTCTTTGTGGGAGGAGGCTTCTGAAATTTTTTCGTGGAAAAATTCCCTTCGCTGTTTATCCAAACGCGAATTGGCTTGAGCGATTTGTAGTGATGTGAAAAGAATCAGAGTGAAAGTCCAAAGAAGTTTCATTCTCTAAATTCTATCACAACGACCTATTCAAAAGAAATACGAGTAAATCTAGCAATAAGAAAATAGAAATGGAGTCTAAATATCTAAAAATGTTTGACGACGAGTATGATAAATCACTATAAAAGTGATGAGAAAAATAAAGCCAATCCCTTTAATCATCTTTAGGGTCAAATAAGATTTAAAAAGAAGGATTGCTATAAGTGCAGCAATCAAAAATAGAAGCCATTTTAGATTTTTCATATATATTAAGACACATCCTCTTTTAATTCGATTCCATCCCAGATGATGCGGATTTTTAAATGACGTCCTTCTCGAGGGCGAACAGATCCCCAAGCCAAGGCGATGTGCTCCATTTGAATTTCAGGAGGGTATTTCCCTGATTTCCCAACAACAAGCTCTTCAACTTCTAAATCATAAGCGACACGGGCCATCGCATAAAATGGATCATTCGATGGAACATAGAGAGGAATAACGGTATGCCCAATCTTCTCGGCTTCTGTAATAATTTTTGTAAATAAAATCTCTTCTTCTTTGTTGATTTGTGAGAGATCTCCTTCTAATTGTAGACCTGTAGCTACCTTGGAAGTCATGACAATGACATCGGTACTCCCTCCGTCGATTCCTAAGAGTGCCTTCCCCAAATGGGTCAAATTATGGGGATCACGAACTGCAACCAAAATGCGGTGGGGTTTGATGCAACCACAATGCTTGGGATTTAACTCATCCATTCGATTCAAATTGACACGATCAATATGCCCCTTGTGCTGTGGGGTCTCAGTAGCATGTTTTTTTAAGTTAATTTTCTCTGACACAACAAAAACAATGAAAAACGCAGCTGTAAAAATGATTCCAGAAATGGTTGCTACCTGTTTTGTCAGAAGATTTATAGATGCAGTCGTAAGAAGAACGATGAAAATGGCTCCTAAGCCAATGGGAATCTCGACCCCTTTAATACGGATATTTAGAGGAACTTTCCATTCTCGAGGAGTTTTATCCTTATAACGTAGAATCAAAACAGCGAGGACTTTGAAAACAAAACTCCAAATGACTCCGAAGGCATACGCTTCACCTAACACATAAATGTTTCCCTGACATAATAGGATAGTGAGAATTTGCATGGCGACGGTCAGATTGATTAATCTTGAGGATGTTCCAAAACGAGGATGGAGACGCCGTAAAAATCCTGGCAAAATACCATCTTCACCCAAACGATTTAAAACCCCATTTGAACCAACAATGGAGGTGTTGACAGCCCCTGCTAATATTAAAAATCCTGTAAATACAACAAACGCTTGAAAAAGAAGTTTCAATGCGTTGGGGCCAACCAAATACATGGTTAAACCACTCAAAAGATTATCCGAATATTGACTCATGCGCACAGAATCAGGAACGATCATGGCTCCAAAGAATGTTCCTAATGTTGTTAAAAGCATGGTGTAAAGAAAAACAATAAAAGCTGCTTTCTGTAAATTTTTAAGTTTCGGAGCTTTGATTTCACGATAAACTTGTGCCAATGTCTCTTCTCCACTCATGGCTAGTAGGGAGTGCCCAAATGCTATTGCGATGCCGATCACCCCTAGAGGTGCAATTTTATCTTTAAGGTGATAGAGCCATCCAAGGGAATCTTTGTTAAAGACAGGGGTAAATGTAGGCCAATGGAAACCTCGTATCCAAAGGGTGAGGGTGCTCCAAATGATCATGATTACAGCCATCACGGTTGTACAAATCATAATTTTCAGAGCTTTGTCGCTAGATTCTGGGATTCCTTTTGTATTTTCCCACCAGAAATAAAGGGTGACTGCTATGGCAAATAAAACTGCGAAGAAGTTTGCAGGTAATTGAAGTGCTACACCGAAATGTGCAAAGGAGGTGTTAATCAATCCGACAAGATATTGACCTGCTGAAACGGCACTGATGGGCCCGGTTAAAATATAATCAAACATCAGAGCGGATACCGAGAGCTTGGCCAAGGTTCCTCCCATGGCTTCTTTTACTACTCGATAAACACCTCCGCGAACAAACATACCGCAGGATTCAATGTAAACACCCCTCACCACATAAGAGAACAGCATGACTCCAAGAACAAACCAGGGCGCCGCTTTGCCGATGGCATGCTCTGCGATTTCTCCAATGTAATAGACAGTTGAAGCGATATCACACAAAACGATTGCTGAGGCACGCCAGAAGCTTATAAAACTGAGCATGGCTGTTGTGACAAGAATGACATTACG
>JAYRIK010000073.1:0-8330 GCA_041906865.1 Candidatus Auribacterota bacterium | reverse complement strand
GCTGCGCAGCCCTCATTTCAATCAAATCCTCTCAAACCACGATGGTGTGGACTTTCTTGAGCTTCTTTCGGATAATTTTATGTCGATGGGAGGCAAGGAATATTGTGTTTTAGAACAAGTTAAAGAATTTTTCCCTCTTATTTTACATGGTGTAGGGCTTTCCATCGGAGGACCAGATCCTCTAAATTCCGATTATCTAAAATCTCTTATCGATTTAGTTGAGTTTGCTCAACCTCTCTTTTTTTCTGATCATATTTGTCTTTCTTCTGCGTTTGGTGTGGAATATCACGATCTTTTGCCTCTTCCTTTTTCAAAAGAAGTTATCAATCATGTGATTCCTAGGATTAAGCAGGTACAATCCATGACAGATGTCCCATTTTTATTTGAGAATCCTAGCTACTATGTATGTATGCCGGGTTCAGAGATGAAAGAAGAGGAATTTATTGTAGAGATCTTAGAGAAATCAGGATGTGGTCTTCTCCTTGACATCAATAATATTTATGTGAATGCTCAAAATCATGGTTACGATCCCATTGCCTTTATTGATGCCATTCCTCAAGAAAAAGTTTATCAATACCATATGGCAGGTCATTTTAAAGAAGACGAAGTCATCATTGATACGCATGGAGATCATGTAATCCCGGAGGTTATAGAACTTTATCAATATGCACTTGGAAAAATGGGACCTCGTCCCACATTACTCGAATGGGATACCGATATTCCAGAATTAGATGTTCTCTTAGAAGAAAATAGAAAAATTCGAAAAGCTGCTAAATCTGTCATAGTCTCTGAAATGAGGAGTGTATGAGCCCTTTTCAGGAAACTTTAGAGAATTTGCATGCTCTCCTTCGGGGGACTGAGAAACCAAAAGATTGGACCTCTTACTTTAAAACAACACCTAGAAGACTTTCAATTTATCCACGTTTTGTCAAAGGGCATGTGATGAAGTTCTTAAGTGAAAATTTTCTTTCTTTAAAAACTTTGTTTGATGAGGTGACATGGAAGAAAATTCTTGATCAATATTTTAAAGAATATCCTCCCACGCATTGGAGACTTTTCAGATGTGCAGAAGCATTTCCTTCTTTTATTCAGAATTTAAGAGAACAAAATCTTTATGATATTCAAGATTTTCATGTTGAGTTGTCAGAGTTTGAGTGGATGGAAGCGGTCATTTATCATGAGGAGGAAAGAATTCCTTCTATTTCTGATCTTCAAGAGCCCCTTGTAAATCCAACCCTGACTATTTTAAATACAGTTTATCCCTTGGTTCAATTTGCAAACGTCACTCGTTCTAAGGAGAATTCTTCTGAAGAGAAAGAATGGATTCAAAATAGAAAGTATTTAAATCGGTTTGATCAAGAACAAATCATTTTTCTTTTTAGAAATCCTATGACTCTTGTGCTTAATTACTGTATCCCTACAGATCGAATGCTTTTGGCTGTAAAAATTGTTCATGAAAAAATTTCTCTTCAAGAAGTTGCTCAAGCTGTGGGAGAAAATATTTCCGCGATTCATGATGCCTTAGAGGCAGCTATGTCTCAGGGATTGTTGATAGGAGCAATTCAAAAATGAGGAGAGGGATGGGGCGAGGGGGGGAACAAGCTTTTTATCCTCTTGTGTTATTCTTAACCTAAGAGATATACTTTTTCAAAAAGGAGAAATCTATGAAAAAACAAATTGCGTTTTTGTGTGGAATGATGGCTGTATTGATGATTGTGAATGCACCCCATTATGTTATGGCTCATGGGAAAGATATCACAGTAAGTGGTAAGGTTACAAGCGTGGCTGATGAGAATGCAGGTAAGACTGTTATGAGTATTACGGATGATAAATCAGGGAAGACCTATATTTTAAAGCCAGAACATAAGAAGGGAACTTTACCTGAATCTATTAAAGAAGGCGCAACTGTTTCAGTTTCTGGAGATGAGATTTCTAAAGATGGAAAACTCTATCTTAAAGTCGAAAAGGTGAAGTAAAAGAGTTATATGAAGCGTATTGCCTTTTATGTGTTCATTCTAGTTGGCATTGTATCGGGAGGGTGGGCGGCTTTAGCACCCACCGAATCCGATGAATTGAATGGACAAGAGGCGCCCCTTTTTTCAGCCAAGACCTTAAGGGATGATGGGATAGCTTTAAGTGATTATAAAGGAAAGACCGTTCTTCTTAATTTTTTTGCAAGCTGGTGTCCGCCCTGTCGACAAGAAATCGCTGTGTTGATGAAGCTTCACGAAAAATATGCGAAGGATGGGTTGATCGTCATTGGAGCAGCTACGGATTCTAAGTTGGTTCCTGAGACTTCAAAAGAAAAAGAAGCAAATGATGTCAATGACTTGGCTAAGCGTTTAAACATCCCATATGCCATTACGATTGCGAATGAAGATCTAGTCTCGTCCTACAAATTTAAAGGTATTCCCACCACCATTTTTATCAATCGTGACGGAAAAATGATGAAGGTATTTTACGGCTATCACAAGGCCTCGCAATTTGAAGAAATCATTCAGAAGATGTTGTCTGAAAAAAGCGCGTCATGAATTGAGGTGCTGTTTTGAATGGTAGTCCTGTTATAAAACTGCTTGAACCCTTCTATCATATTTTTACAGTTCCGCCTCAACAATGGCATCCTTTGTTGATTCATTTTCCTATTGTTTTTTTAATCTTAGAAACTGTATTCCTTATCCTTTTTCTTCTTAGACGAAAGACGGATTTTGAAAAGGGCGCATATATCTTTTTAAAAGCAGCGTTTGGATCTATCTGGGTTGTGGCGGCCACAGGATTTCATGATTGTGCACTGAATATGGGAGAAGGAAATAAATTTTTATTAGGTTTGCAAGATCGTTTGAAAGGCGCATTCAATTTTGACAGTTCGGTGACCATTCATTTTTGGTTAGCTCTTTTGCTTTTTGCGATGACATCTTTCCGTTTCCTTTGGCGATGGCGTAAAGGTCCTCAAGCCTTGCAAGGGAAATCTGCTTGGATTTACGGAATTTTTACTTTCCTCGGAATTTGGTGCCTTTTAGCGGCAAGTTATGTGGGTGGCTTGATGAGCCATGATTAAGAAAATTGTTATTTTCTTAATCATTTTTAGTGGATTCAATGTTTGTATTCAAGCTCAAGATAATGTTCCCATTCATTTAATCCAGACCATTCCTCTAAAAAATGTGAGAGGGCGTATCGATCATCTTACATTTGATTCTAGCAAGCAGCGGCTTTTTGTGACTGTATTGGGAAACAATACGCTGGAGATTGTTGATCTTCAAACCGGTAAACAAACTCGCACTCTTACGGGATTTCATGAACCTCAAGGAGTTCTCTTCCTCTCGGATTTGAACGAGCTTATCGTGACAAACGCAGAAGATGGAACATGTCAGATGTTAAAGGGTGACTCGTTTGAGGTTATCAAAACTGTTCGTTTGTCAAGCGATGCTGATAACATCCGTTACGATACAACGAATAGAAAACTCTACGTGGGTTATGGAAATGGAGCTTTGGCTATCATTGATGTTTCTAGCGGAAACTACCTTGGAAATATTATGTTTGAAAGTCATCCAGAGGCGTTCCAGATAGAAAAATCAGGGATACATATTTTTGTTAATTTGCCCTCAAGCAAACAAATTGTGGTTGTCGATAAGAATAGGAATGTTGTTATTTCAAGATGGATGCTCACGGATGCTCAGGCTAACTTTTCTATGGCCCTTGATGAAATGCATCATCGTCTTTTTATAGGACTATGCAAGCCTGCAAAGATGGTAATATTCGATACTGAAACGGGACGAGAAGTGGGTCGTCTAGACAGTGCTGGAGATTCTGACGATATTTTTTATGATGAAGAAAATCGACGTATCTATATGTCGTGTGGAGAGGGTTTTCTTAATGTTTTTCAGCAAGAAGAAGATGACCATTATCAAATGATTGCAACTCTCACTACAGCGCCTGGTGCCCGCACATCTCTTTTTGTACCTGAACAAAAACGTCTTTATATCGCTATACCTCAAAGAGCTCATCAAGATGCTGAAATCCGTGTTTATGAGACTATGTCATCTTAACTTGAAAAATGAAGGAGATATCATTAAAAAAACGAATGTTTTAATGATGTTTTTGAGTATTTTGAATTTTTGTGTGGTTGAAGTATCAGCTCAAGAGATACAGACCGATAAAAATACTTATGAGAAGATTGAATCTCTCACGGGTGCAAAGGGAAAATGGGATGAAAAAGAAAATGTTTTTAAAGTGAGCTTTCCTCGCACAGATGTTCCTGTGTCTGTAGATGGTATGCAATTAGACCCCTTCATGGGACTTACTTCCTGGGCAGGGTTTGCAAAAGATCCCAAGGAAAGCATGATGGTGATGGGAGACCTGGTTTTGTTCCAAGATGAAGTGAATCCGGTAATGAGTGTCGCATTAGAAAGCGGTCTTGAGGTCACAGCGCTACACAATCATTTCTTCTTCGATGACCCAAAAGTTTTTTTTATGCATATTGCAGGCAGAGGAGACGTGGAAAGACTTGCTTCTGCCGTGAGAAAAGCGTTGGATAAAGTGAAAGAAATACGGACAAAATCTTCTTCTCCTGTACATGATTTTGGAGGTTTGAAAATCGTTGGTAAAAATTCCATCACTTCATCATCGATCGAAAATATTTTGGGCATTAAGGGTGAAGCGAAAGAGGGCATGTTTAAAGTGGTTATTGGCCGAAAAACAAAAATGTCCTGTGGATGCGAAGTGGGGAAGAATATGGGCGTTAACACCTGGGCTGTATTTGCGGGCAGTGATGAGCAGGCGATTGTTGATGGAGATTTTGCCGTGCTAGAATCCGAACTCCAAAATGTTCTTAAAATTTTGCGGAGAGCCGGAATCAATATCGTTGCGATTCATCATCATATGGTTGGGGAAACTCCACGTATTATCTTCTTGCATTATTGGGGAAGAGGCTCCACAAAAGAATTGGCTCAAGCTTTGAGAAAAGCCTTAGATACACAAAAATCTTAATATGATAGAAACGCCTTCCTATTCTTTACGTCAGCTGGTTCTTTATGCGCTCAAACTTGGGGCAACAGGTTTTGGCGGTCCTGTGGCCTTGGTCGGTTACATGTTTCGAGATCTTGTTGAAAAGAAGAAGTGGATTTCAGAATCAGATTATAAGCAAGGACTGGCTTTAGCGCAATTGGCCCCAGGGCCTCTCGCTGCTCAACTGGCGATATATCTGGGATATGTGCATTATCGTATTTTAGGCGCTACTTTGGTAGGGCTTGCTTTTGTCCTTCCTTCTTTTTTGATGGTTGTGATGTTGGGATGGGCTTATCAGGCCTATGGTGGACTTCCTTGGATGCAAGCCGTTTTTTATGGAGTAGGGGCAAGTGTGATCGGGATTATTGCCTTCAGTGCTTATAAGCTGACAAAGAAAACCCTTGGAAAAAATAAATTGCTTTGGGCGATTTATTTTGTGTCCGCTGTGTTCACGGCGATCACTGAGTCTGAACAGATTTTGTTAATTCTGACTGGAGGCTTCATTTGTTTATGGGCGCAAAAGAGAACAACTCAATCGACAAAAATGTGGGCATTGCCGTTGATCTTTCCCGTTTCGACCTTCATGTGGAATTCTAGCGTTTTATTAAAGCTTTTTGGTTTTTTTGCGAAGGCAGGTGCTTTTGTTTTTGGAAGTGGACTGGCTATTGTTCCGTTTCTTTACGGAGGCGTTGTGAAGGAATATCACTGGCTGAATGATCATCAGTTTCTTGACGCAGTGGCGGTAGCGATGATTACACCGGGCCCCGTTGTGATTACGGTTGGATTTATTGGCTTTCTCGTTGCAGGATTTCCAGGTGCGTGTGTTTCAGCTTTAGGAACGTTCTTGCCTTGCTATTTCTTTACGATTATTCCTGCGCCATACTTTAAGAAATATGGTCAAAAACCTTCCATCGCTGCTTTTGTGGAGGGTGTGACGGTTGCAGCCGTTGGCGCTATTACAGGAGCAGTTTTTGTCCTGGGCAAGAAATCTATTATTGATTTTCCGACCTTGTGTTTGGCTTTGGCTACAGCAGTTTTGTTATGGAGCAGGAAAAAAATCCCTGAGCCTTTTCTTATTCTTATTTCTGCTGTTATTGGTATGATTCTCAAAATAGGTTGTAAGCTTTAGAAGAGTTGCGCGCTATTTATTAATCTTTGCTTTTGCAAGCAACATATAGCCGCTTTTCCAAAAGAGTAGGCCGTCTAATTTTCCAAAGAGCCAGAGAATAGGGTAAATGACAGAATAAAGTTTGAACATTTTCTGATGCTTGTCTAAATCAGCTTGAGCTACGATCATTCCTTTCGAAGATTTTTTTCTTTACCCTTTAAAAAACCTAAGCCCAGCGTCATCAAAGTATCCACAGACTTAGAGAAAAACTTCGAATAGGTCCTGGCGAAAATTAAATTAAACTCGTTTCCTAAAACACTTTTTAAACTTTCATCGGTTTGGCCCATGGCCAGTCTAAATTTTCTCACAGTACTGTTTTTGACATGAGGGACATTCAAAATCAGCTCTCCACCAGGCTTGATAATTTGGAATAATTCTTGAATGAATTTTCGATCCGTTTCAATATGCTCTAAAAAATCAACGATGATCACTCGATCGAATTCATTATCATTGAAAGGTGTTTGTTGTCCATTGAGTTGGAAAACATTTTCATGAACAATGTTGCGAATGCACTCTACAGTCTTTTCGTCTAGATCTGCACTTTTCCAAAATCCACCTCCTTGTCTGAACCCATGTCCAAACAGGACAATCCTTCCGTGTTTGACAATCCAAACTGACGGTCGTGAATCACCAGTCTCCTGTCTCCAGCCGTAAGGAACAAATTTATTTTCTAATGGCCGAAGCCAGGAGACTGCTGACTTGATATAAGATGTTTCAGATTCTATTCATTTTTAAGAGATGATAGATTAAACTCCAATCTTATGAATCCATACTATTTGATCTATGACTGGAATTGTACGCTTTGCGTCAATTTGATGAAATTCATCAAGCAGTTAGATAGAAAAAACGACATTGTTTTTGTTCCATTCGATGATCCTTTGGTTGAAGAGTTGACTTCAGGAATGTCTCAAGAAAAGTTGGAGGGAAGTTTTCATTTTGTGTTGCCAGACGGACGCCTGTTCAGTGGAGATGAGGCAATCCCTTATGTGATTGGAGCATTGCCGGGAGGTAAAATCCCTCGGTGGATTTTGCTTCATTTCCCTGGACGAAAATTTCTTCTAAAGGCTTTTTATCAAATGGTTTTGAAGATGAGAGATAATCAAAATTAATGGAGTTACTGTTAGATCGTTTTCTTTTTCTCAAACTTCTCGCATGAATCTGTCGCAGTTACTTCTTTATTCCATAACATACATTTTTGTGTCCAGGCATTCATGACATAATGTCTACAATACTGGCAAATCTTTCTTTCTGCTTTTGGATCAAATATTTTCGGTGTTTTTGAAGAGGCATACTGGATTTCATCTTCTTTAAATTCAAATTTACAAAAAGCACAAATTTTTCTCTCGCCTATCAAATTAAAGAGATCATCAAAAACTTTTTCAATTTTAAGAGCAGATTTTTGCCCACATTGAGGGCATTGAATCAAATTGGGTTTTTGTGGGTTCATAATGATTCATTTTAGCATTGGAAGATTTAATCGTGAAGGATGATGTTGTAATGAATGTATATTTTTTATGCGGGTGACACTCGGCGGGGGGCCCCGCCGCGCGCAACTTTTCGTGAGCACGGTGGGGCTGACGAGTGGCAGGACCCGCTACTTTTTGAAAGAGATACTTCTATATACAGAATTTGAAACATTTATCTTTTAACCTCTTTTTTACATGTAAACCAGACAATGCTATAATGATTAAAAGAGGTGAAGAGATTAAAATGAGCGATAAAGACGATCCATTAGAAAAAGGGGAGCAAACCCCAAGTTTTGAAGAGTTTCAGAAAGAACTTTCCAAATTTATGAAGGAAAAGTTTGGCGATAAAGTGATGGGATTCGCTTTTCCCCAGCCTGATATCTTTAAACCCAAGTCAGAGACTTCGACAGAGAAAAAATCTTCTCACCCCGTGAATTTTGATTTAAAACCTAAGGATGTAAAAGCCTATTTGGATCGCTTTATTATTCAGCAAGAAGAAGCTAAAAAAGTTTTAGCTGTTGCAGTTTGTGACCATTATCATCATGTGGCCACTTGTATGGGCAAAGACAATTGTGGAAGTTATTCAAAACAAAATGTTCTTTTGATTGGTCCCACTGGGGTAGGAAAAACTTATTTGGTTAAAACCATTGCTCAACTTATCGGTGTTCCTTTTATTAAATCAGATGCTACAAAAT
>JAYRIK010000072.1:0-8191 GCA_041906865.1 Candidatus Auribacterota bacterium | reverse complement strand
TTTAACAGTCCCGTTTGGTTCAACGTAGGTATCGAGAAAAAACCTCAATGCTCAGCGTGCTTTATTAATTCTGTTCAAGACAACATGGAATCAATTTTAAATTTGGCCAAAACCGAAGGTATGCTTTTTAAATGGGGGTCTGGAACAGGTTCTAATCTCTCCCCCATTCGCTCCTCAAGAGAACAACTCTCAGGTGGAGGTATTGCTTCAGGACCTGTTTCTTTTATGAAAGGTTTTGATTCTTTTGCAGGGGTCATCAAATCTGGAGGGAAAACCCGTCGGGCTGCAAAAATGGTCATTCTCAATTCAGATCATCCTGACATCGTTGATTTTATTAAGTCCAAATCTGATGAAGAGAAAAAAGCGTGGGCTCTCATTGACTCTGGCTATGATGGCAATTTCAATGTGAAAGGTGGAGCTTACGATTCTGTTCAATTCCAAAATGCAAATCATTCTGTTCGTGTAACAGATGAATTCATGAAAGCTGTTTTGGAAGATAGCGAATATCAGACCAAAGCGATTGTCGATGGAAGGCCTATGGATACTTATAAAGCTCGCGAGCTTCTCAAAATGATTTCTGAGTCTACTCACATTTGCGGAGATCCTGGGATGCAATTTGATACCACCATCAATGATTGGCACACTTGTCCCAACACAGCTCGAATCAATGCTTCCAATCCTTGCAGCGAATATATGTTTTTGGATGATTCAGCGTGCAATCTAGCATCTTTAAATTTAATGAAGTTTAGGACAACAGAAGGTGAATTTAATGTGGACACCTTTTCTTTTGCTGCACACATTTCAATTTTAGCTCAAGAAATCATTGTAGATAATGCCAGTTACCCTACACCAGCAATTGAACGCAACAGTCATGATTATCGCCCTCTGGGATTAGGCTATGCCAATTTAGGCGCACTCTTGATGGCCCGAGGTGTTCCCTATGACAGTGAAGAAGGAAGAGCTTACACAGGCATTATCACGGCCATTATGCATGGTCAGGCTTATAAAACTTCTAGTCTCATTGCAAGGCATGTAGGCCCTTTTAAAGGATATTCTAAAAATGCTCAAGCCATGCTTGGCGTAATTAAAAAACATGCAAGCGCTGTAGAAAATATTAATCCTAGTCTTATTCCTTCTTATCTTTTGGAAAAAGCCCGAGCGATTTGGCAGGATACTTATGCCATTGGAAGTGAATATGGATACCGCAATTCTCAAGTCACTGTCCTTGCACCAACGGGAACCATTGGATTTATGATGGACTGCGACACAACAGGTATTGAGCCAGATATTGCACTTGTGAAATACAAAAAACTTGTGGGTGGAGGTTTAATCAAGATTGTAAATCAAACTGTTCCAGAAGCTCTTAAAAGACTGGGATACAGCAAATCTGATATCACAGAGATTGTCGATTTTATCGATAAAAACGATACCATTGAAGGAGCCCCTCATTTAGCCGAAAACCATTTGAATGTTTTTGATTGTGCATTCAAAGCCATGAAAGGGAAACGATCCATTCATTACATGGGTCATATTCGAATGATGGCAGCGGTTCAACCTTTCATTTCTGGCGCAATTTCAAAAACAGTCAATCTTCCTAATGAAGCTTCTGCCAATGAAATTATGGAAGCCTATATTCAATCCTGGAAGCTTGGGTTAAAAGCTGTTGCAATTTATCGCGATGGGTCTAAACGTACTCAGCCTCTTTCAACTTCCGTCGGTGATGGGAAAAAACAGGAAGCCAAAGCTAAACCCAATCGCAGACGACTTTCAGATGAGAGACAAGCCATCACTCATAAATTCACAGTTGCTGGGCATGAAGGCTATATCACCGCTGGACTTTATGAAGATGGAACGCCTGGGGAAATTTTTGTTACGATGGCCAAAGAAGGATCTGTTATTTCTGGTTTGATGGATTCTTTCTCCACTTCTATCTCGCTTGCTTTGCAATATGGGGTCCCTTTAAAAGTACTCACCGATAAATTTGCTCATCAGAGATTTGAGCCTTCTGGAATTACGAATCATCCTCAAATTCGATTTGCAAAATCTATTATCGATTACATTTTCAGGTGGTTAGCTTTGAAATTTCTACCTGCGTCAGACAAACCTCAAGTCGAAGAAATTGTTAGAGACACGCAAACCTCTCAAAATTCTGCTCAAAAAGAAGAATCAAACAAGTTTGAAAAAACTGAAAAAAGAACCTTCGAAGTTCAAGCAGATGCACCTCCCTGCCATGCTTGCGGAGAAATCATGGTTAGAAATGGAGCTTGCTACAAATGCTTGAACTGCGGAGAAACAAGTGGATGTTCGTAAAAGAAATGTTGAGAAGACAAAAACATTGGCTTTTTAGCTTTTGAATCTTTAAACTTCTTATAAATCTTTGAACTTTGAACTCTTAAACCTTTCTTCCAGGGGGCTTTTTATGAGAGAAGACTATGTTGTTTTAGATGTCGAAACACAAAAGTCTTTTGATGAAGTAAAGGGAAGAAATTTTGCTGAACTTGGAATTTCTGTCGCGGGTCTTTATCGCCATAGTTTAAAAAAATATGAAGCCTATGAAGAAAAAGATTTAGGTCAACTCAATCAGATCCTAAGTGATGCAACTGTTGTTGTGGGATTTAACACCAAAGGCTTTGATTATACGGTGTTACAACCTTATTTAAAAATCCCCTTACAAAAGATCAAAACACTCGACATCATGGATGAAATTAAAAATATTCTAGGTCATCGTGTTTCTTTAAATAGCGTCTCCAAAGCAACATTGAATGAGGGTAAAAATGGAGATGGCCTTGAAGCGATTCGACTCTACAAGGCAGGAGAGATTGAAAAAATCAAAACCTATTGTCTAAATGATGTTCGCCTTACCAAAGAAGTGTATGAATTTGCCTTAAAGCATCATTTTTTACGCTATCTATCGAAAGATGGACAAAACTCTCTAGAAGTAAAAGTGAATTGGACCCCTGTCCAGATTGAGCCACAGCAAGCATTGCTGTTCTAAGACCTCTATTCATCAAATCTTTCGTGCTAAAAGCCTCACATTCTGCCTCCAAGAACTCATATTATTATCTTTTCCTAGCTCGATATTTTTAATACTCTATTTTCCTCATGAATATACAAGGTAAAGTTGCTCTTATTACGGGGGGTGCAATTCGGGTTGGGAAAGTCATTGCTCTTGCTCTGGCAGACAAGAGAGTAAATATTGCTATCAGCTACAATACCTCTAAAAAAGAAGCTCTCGCCACTCTTAAGAAAATAGAATCTTTTGGCGTTAAAGCAAAAGCCGTTCAAGCAGATATCTCAAAATCAAAAGATGTTAAACGTCTGGTCCAGACAGTTGTTAAAGAATTTGGAACCATTGACATTCTCGTTAATAATGCCGCTATTTTCTATAAAACCCCTTTTGAAAAAATCCAAGAAACAGATTGGGATCGTCATATCGATATCAATTTAAAAGGGACCTTTTTATGTGCACATGAAGTGGGGAAAATAATGCTTAAGAAAAAACGTGGGAAAATCATTAATATTGCGGATTGGGCAGGAATGCGGCCTTATAAAAACTATATCCCCTACTGTGTTTCAAAAGCAGGCGTCATTTGTCTTACGCAAGCCTTAGCCAAAGCACTGGCTCCAAACATTCAAGTCAATGCCATTGCTCCAGGATCGATCCTTTTGCCTGAAAACTTCTCAGAAAAAGAAAAACAAAAAATCATTCAAGGGACTCCTCTTAAAAAAATAGGTTCTCCCGAAGACATTGCAAAAACCATTCTATTTTTACTGGAAGGATCTGACTTTATTACAGGAGATACCGTTTTAGTAGATGGCGGAAAATTCATTGCATAAAAACTGATGTTACAGGACATAAAAAATGACAACAAAATCAACAAATGTATTTAAAGTCACTAAAGAACTTCATTTCTGCTACGGCCATCGCTTGCTTAATTATGATGGCAAATGTGCCCATCCTCATGGCCACAATGGCCGGGTTTTAATTGAACTCACAACTCAAAAATTGGATCATCGCGGTATGGTGATTGATTTCGTAGACATTAAGGGATCTCTACACAAATGGATTGATGATGTTCTAGATCACAGAATGATTTTACACAAAGAAGATCCCTTGCTTCCTATTCTTAAAAAAATGAATGAACCTATTTTCATCATGGATGATAATCCTACAGCTGAAAATTTAGCCAAATTGATTTTTGAACATGTGAAAAGCCAGGGCTTCCCTGTTAGCAAAATTCAATTCTGGGAAACCCCTAGTTCTAGCGCCATCTATGAAATGTAAGAAAGCATGACTGCTCTTCCTCTGGTTATCATAACTTTGTGTGTTTTTGTTATTGCTTATCGCTATTACAGCGCATTCTTGGCATCTAAGGTTTTTGTCCTAGAGTACGATCGAACAACACCTGCATACACACTTCGAGACGAACAAAATTATTATCCCATGTCCAAATGGGTTTTATTTGGTCATCACTTTGCAGCTATTTCAGGAGCTGGACCTCTCATAGGACCTGTCCTTGCAGCTCAATTTGGATTTCTTCCTGGATTAATCTGGATAGTAATTGGTGTCGTATTAGGAGGAGCGGTACAAGATTTTGTGATCCTGACAGCTTCTATTCGAAGAGAAGGAAAATCCCTTGCAGAGATTGCGAAACTAGAAATTGGTAAACCCGCAGGTTTGGCTTGTGCTGTGGCTATTTTATTTATCGTGATTGTTGCATTGGCTGGGCTTGGATTTGTGGTCGTCAATGCTCTTGCAGAAAGTTCATGGGGAACTTTTACCATCGGAGCAAGTATCCCCATTGCTATGCTCATGGGCTTGTATACTTATGGATGGAAAAAAGGACATTCAAAAGCAATTCGAATCGCAACATTTTTTGGAGTCACTGCCCTTCTAGCAGCCGTAGTTTTAGGAAAATTTATCCCGGAAATCCCATGGCTTCATCACATTTTTCTTTTAGATAAAAAAGGAATTATTATTGCCATTGCCATTTATGGTTTCTTTGCATCTGTCCTGCCTGTTTGGTTACTTTTAGCTCCTCGAGATTATTTGAGTTCTTATATGAAATTAGGGACCGTTCTTTTTCTCATAACCGGCATCATCATTGTAAATCCTCAACTTCAATTTCCAGCTCTGACATCTTTCATTCATGGAGGGGGCCCCATTGTTCCTGGTAAAGTTTGGCCTTTTTGTTTTATTACCATCATGTGTGGTGCCATTTCGGGATTCCACGCGCTAGTTGCTTCTGGAACAACTCCGAAAATGATTTCTAACGAATGTCATGCTCGTTCTATTGGCTATGGATGTATGCTCCTAGAAGCATTGGTAGGGGTTGTATGTTTGATTGCAGCTTGTGCACTTCACCCTGGAGACTTTTATGCCATCAATGTTTCACCCACAACTTATCAAGGGCTTATGACCACACTGGGCATTCATCCCATCCATTTGAATGAATTAACACGACAAGTGGGAGAAACTTCTTTGATCGGTCGGACCGGAGGTGCTGTTTCTTTAGCAGTCGGAATGGCCCAGATTTTCAGTCGTATTCCAGGTTTGGCCTCTTTGATGAAATACTGGTATCACTTTGCAATTATGTTTGAAGCTCTTTTTATTTTAACGACGATTGATGCTGGGACACGCATCGCCCGTTTCATTCTTCAAGAACTTTTAGGAAAGGCTTATGCCCCGTTTAAACGAGCAAATTGGATTCCAGGAAATATTTTTACAAGCTTGGTTATCGTTTCTGGATGGGGTTATCTTATCTGGAATGCATCTATTAGAACCATCTGGCCCATGTTCGGTATCGCAAATCAACTCTTGGCTGCCATTGCACTTACGATTGGAACCACTGTACTCATCAGAATTAAAAAATTAAAATACATTTGGGTGACGGTGATACCCCTCATTTTTGTTGCAGCAACAACAATCACTGCAGCCATTGAAATGATTCTCAACCATTATTGGCCAAAAACAGCAACACCTTTTATGGTGCAACTCAATATCACTCTGATTTTCATCATGATTGCGTGCACAGGAATTATATTTGTGAATGCTTTTCAAAAGTGTAAAAACCTTGTTAAACAAATGAGATCAACATAAGAAGTACTCACGAAGGATGAGAAAAACAAAAAATTAAAGGGTGGCACCTTTTTATTATTTCTTTATACAGGCCTTTCGCAGTCCTCGAAGAGGAAGGACCGGGACTACTCTACAGATGTCCCTTTTTCAACCAACTCATTGGACTGAGTTAGCTCTTTAACCCGATCCACCACTTGCTGAATAATCCAGTCAGGCGTAGAAGCTCCGGCAGAAACACCAATGGTTTTTGCATCTTTGAACCATTCAAGCTTTACATCCAGTGGGGATTCGACTTGATAACTTCTGGGATTAAGAGAGAGAGAAATTTCTGTGAGACGACAAGTGTTTGCACTTTTGAAAGACCCTACAATAATCATCACATCATTTTCTAAAGGCAAATGGCGAATCTCTCGTTGATAAGCTTTAGTTGGGCCACAAATCGTATCTACGAATTTAAGTTCACCTACACGAGCTGTCAGTTCTGCCACCACTCTTTTAACATTATCAATATTTTGAGTCGATTGAGTCACAACACCTAATTTTTTAATTCTTCTAGGAATAGCTGTAGCTACTTCTTCAGGTTTAGAAATAACAATGGCATTTTTAGCCTGGGCTGCAATGGCCATAACTTCATCATGACCGTGATCGCCAATCACAGCAATTTGATAGCCTTCTTTATCGAGTTCGCGAACAATCTCATGAATTTCAAGAACCAAAGGGCAGCTCGCATCTAAAATATTAAATCCTAATCTTTTTGCATCTTCATAGACTTGAGGGGTGCTCCCATGAGCCCTTAAAAGAAGCGTTCCTTTAGGGCCTTCTTCAAGATCAGAGACGACCTTAACGCCAGCTGCATCTATTTTTTTTACAACATGTTCATTATGAACGATATCCCCCAACATAACGACGTTTTCATGTTCGTTAGAAGCCTTTAAAGCTGCATTGACGGCAAGCTTAACACCGAAACAAAAACCGCCATGTCGTGCAATATTGATTTTGGGCACCATATCTAATCCTTACTTTAGGGAAGAAATTATACCATATTTCTTTGATTTGTCACAAAAAGAAGCATCCTTTTTTATTGCCTCTATAGCAATCGTTGTAACAGTCTTTATCCCCTCCAAGCCCTCCATTCTCTTCAAAACCTGAGTAAGTCTTTCAAGGGCAGGTTGAATATAGGGAAGAAAATGTGTTTTGCTTTTTTTAAGGCCTAAGAAACCATAAGCTCCCAAAGCTTGCATCAAACGCTGAAGAATGAGATTTTCATAATTCTTTCTAAAATAAGACGCATTTTCAATAAAAGAACCCGCACAGTCCACGTAATATTGATAGAGAAGCTCTCGCTTTTCTTCAGTTAAATTCACATAAGGATCATAAAGCAAAGAAGCCAAATCATAGCCAGACAATCCCCATCGCATTCCCTGGAAATCAATAAAATAGGGATGCTCTTGTTTAATCATGATATTTTTTGATTGAAGATCTCGATGAATGAGAACGCGTTCTTCTTTTGACAATGTTTTTGCTAATTTTCTAAAATCGCTTTCCAATTCTATTTGTAATGGCTTATCAAAAGTTAAATGAAAAACATTTTCTAATAAATTTTCTTTAAAATAATTTGACTCCCACAAATAAATTTTTTCAGTAAAAGATTGAGATAAAGGAAAAGGATTTTTCTGATAAAGGGTGCTGCCCTTTTGATGAAGAATGAGAATGTTTTCAATCACCTCTTTATAAAGATCCAGAACTTGATTTCTTTCTTTTTCTTGGAAGGCTTGACACAAAGTTATATTTCCAAGATCTTCAATACATAAAAGTCCATGCTCTAAATCTCGATAAAATATATCTGGGACGGGAATTTCTAACTCTTTTAAAAATGATGAGATTCTGTCATAAAATCCATTTTCTTCTTTTTCCTTCCCATAACGCATGATAATGGCCGTTTGTGAGTCAAGTCCTGTACGATAATAACGTCGGTCTGAACCATCTTGGCCTAAGGATCGAATGGAGAATTTATTTCTTAACTCTGGAGAATCTACAATTTCCAGCTGTACCTGCCTGTAATTCTCCAAACTTCCCAAATCAGACCAAAAACAGGAATCCCAAATAAAACCT
>JAYRIK010000071.1:0-2760 GCA_041906865.1 Candidatus Auribacterota bacterium | reverse complement strand
TCCCGATAGCTATGGACTTGAAATTTTAGCAAACTTTTTTTCTGGGCTATGTTCTTCATTATCTGAAAAATTAAGGACAGAAGCAGGTTCTGTTTATCAGCTGGGAGCAGAGAATTTCTTGGGTCTTGACCGCGGCTTTTTTGTGATTTATGCTGGAACCGACCTTGAGAAAGAATCAGAGGTAGAGAAGACCATTCGAAATGCTTTAGAGGAAGTGATTGAAGGGAAAATCAGCAAAGAAGAACTTTTGAGAGCTCAGAATCAAGCGATTGCCCAGAGAATAGAGGATTGGGAATCATTAACCTTTCGAGCTAGAGAAGCAGCCTCTTTTGTTTTGAATGGACTTGGAGTTGAGGAATTTGATCAGTATCGTAAAAAAATTATGAGTTGGGATGAAAAAAAATTAGCAAAAATAGCAAAAAAATATTTTAAAGAAGGTCGTTCGGTTCTTTTAACGGTAAGTCCTGAACAGAGAAATAATAAATAGAAAGATTAGGGTGGGAATATGAATGATGAAAGAAATATGACGCAAGAAGCTTTATTTATGGGACTCATTTCTATGCTGGCGCAAGGAGTAATGCAACATTTAGGAAAATTTGCGGATCCTTTGTCAGGAAAAGTAGAAAAAAATTTGGAAGCAGCCAAAGCAACCATTGATTTAATTGAAATGCTGAAGCAAAAAACAAAAGGGAATTTAAGTTCTGAAGAAGAGCGCATGATGAGTACAACTCTTATGAATCTTCAACTCAATTATGTTGAAGAAAATGAATTATCCCAAAAAGGGAGTGCTTCTTAATGGAATGGCAAATTCAAGATTTATCAAAGCACTGTACCCAGTGTCAGACGATATTTGGAGAGGCAGATTCCTTTCATTGCTTTCTCGTTTTGTCAGAAGAAGATATCCCTCAAAGAAATGATTTTTGTAAGTCTTGTTTTGAGAATGTTAAGGATATTTGGTTGAATTCTCCTAAAACTTATTCCCATTGGGCTAGTTTTGTAAAATTAGAAACGCCTCCTCCTAAACCTAAGCCCATGCCGTATGAATATTTTGAGACGTTGATGCGAAAGTATATTGTTTCAGAAGAAACAAAAGAGAAAAAATTTGCTTATATTTTGATTCTTTTGCTTGAGAGAAAAAAAATACTCTCTTTTAAAGAAAGTGTTTTAAAGGAAGGTGAGAAACGCTTTTTAGTTTATGAGCATTCTGAAACAGGTGAATCGTTTATCTTGGAAGATCCTCATTTGGGGTTAGCTCAAGTAGGGGAATTACAGTTAGAGCTTAAAGAAATCATGGGGCAGGAGCTACAGTTAACTTCTTGAGACAAAAAAGGGTGAGACTCTTTCTTTTTTTAAATTTATTCTTTTTAAGTTTTAGTCCAATGTGTTCTGCTGTTGAGAATGAAGATAAGTCTTATCCCCTTTACGACCAAGCCCTACAATTTTTCTATGAAGCTCGCTCCTATCAATCCAGTGAAAATGATGTTAAAGCGCTTCAAAAATATGAGGAAGCGTTTATTCTTTTTCAAAAGATTTCTTTTGAAAGTTCCGAGTGGGCAATAAAGGCAAAGAAAAAAATGAGGCAAATTGATAGAGATGTACGGCGTATTGGGATAAATATCTATATGAAACAGCTAGGTTCTTCCAAAAATTCTAGTAAGGACGCAAAAGACACTCTGGAACATTTTGAAGAGTGGAGAAGACAAGAGAAAAATCTTAGAAGGACTTCCTAATGGCATCCCAAGAAAAAGTAGCAATGGCACGATCTGTTTCTAAAGTGGGCTTATGGACTTTTGGGAGTCGCCTGCTGGGGTTGATTCGAGATAGCATGGTGGCCCGAATTTTTGGAGTTGGGATGGCAACAGATGCCTTTATGTTTGCTTTTACCATTCCCAATCTTCTCAGGAGATTATTGGCTGAAGGGGCTCTTTCGGTTGCATTCGTTCCTGTTTTTACAGAATCTATTACACAAAAAAAACATGAAGAGTCTGAAAAAACATTTCAAATTATTTTTACTTCGTTTTCTGTTTTTTTAATTGGAGTCTCAATTGTTGGAATTCTTCTTTCTCCTTGGATTGTGAAAATTTTTGCCCCAGGCTTTGATCCTGAAAAATATGTGTTAACCACGCAACTCACTCAGTGGATGTTTCCTTTTATTTTCTTCACAGGTTCTGCGGCTGTTGTGATGGGGATTTTAAATGCTTTGAATGCCTTTTCTGCTCCTGCAGCTGCTCCTATTCTTTTAAATTTGATGATCATTGCCGCCATTCTTTTCTTGAGGCCTTATTTCCATGTCCCTATTTTTGCATTAGCGGTGGGTGTGATTTTAGGGGGGGTAGCACAATGGGCTTTACAGATTGTCAGAGCCCATCAATTGAATTTTCGTATTATTCCAAAATTTCAATTGCTTCATAAAGATGTTAAAAGAGTTTTTAAGCTTTTAGCTCCTACGGTGTTTGGGGTTGCTGTGTATCATTTGAACATTTTGGTTTCCAGAGCCTTAGCATCTCTCTTACCCCAAGGCAGTGTTACTTATTTATATTATTCAGATCGCTTGTTGGAATTCCCTTTAGGCATTTTTGCTATTTCTGTGGCGACAGTCGCTTTGCCTCAACTGACTCGAGAGGCATCTGAAACCAGTTTTGAACGTTTGAAAGAGATTTTGTTTTTTTCTTTGAAACTAGTGACTTTTATCTGTGTCCCAGCAATGATAGGTTTAATGGTATTAAGACTTCCTATTGTCTCTCTTCTTTTCCAATATGG
>JAYRIK010000070.1:0-4480 GCA_041906865.1 Candidatus Auribacterota bacterium | reverse complement strand
CCACCTGAATGAGCTTCAACAATTCTTTGAACAATCGCAAGGCCTAAGCCCGTGCCTCCCTTTTTAGAAGTAAAAAAGGGTTGAAAAAGTCGCTCTAAATGTTCTTCTGGAATCCCTATCCCTGTATCTTGAAATTGAATATAGATTTTATCAAGACTTCTTTTCAAAGAAAGCGTTAAAGTTCCCCCCTGAGGCATTGCTTGAATAGCATTGAGCATAACATTGAGAAAAACCTGGGACATTTGTCCTTTATCTAAAAGAAGAGGCGGCACTTGTTTATCATAATCTGTTTTTAATTTCACTTTTTGCTGGGCGAGTCTAAAACGCATAAACGAAACAATTTCTTCCAAACAATCTTTCACATCCGTCAAAGTCAATGACATTTCGCCGGGTCGTCCCATGGAAAGAACTTGATTAATAATTCTCTCCATTTGGCGAATTTTTTCGCCGATCATTTCTGCATCCTTTTCTAAAAAATTGGACTCCCCTCGTTGAGTCTTCGTTTGTAAAGACTGCACCAACATCTTAATCACCGTTAAGGGATTGCGTATTTCATGTGCAATTTCTGCAGCAACCTCGCCCAAAACGGCCAATCGTTCTTGCTGACGCAAATACTCTTCTGCACCAATCATACGAGAATAGAGCTTTGAGTTTTCAATCGCAACAGCAGCCAAAATAGCTAACGCAGAAAGAACATCCACTTCTTCTTGAGTAAAATGGCGAGGCGAAGTGCTATAAACATTTAAAAGACCGATACACTTTTCTTGAAAAATCATGGGAACAGAAAGCAAAGAGCAAAGACCCTCCTCTTCTGCAATTTCAGGATAGCGATACAATTCACTTTTTCTCACATCTAGAACTTGAAGAGGTTGTCTTTTTAACACTACTTGGCCTAACAAACTTTCTTTAATTAATAAATTTGGTTTGCGCGAATACTTTTCTGAAGCCCCATAGAAACTACGAATGATCAGTTCCTTTCCCGTTTCATCTAAAAGCATCAAAGAACATAGCTTTGTCTCCGTGAGCTTTGTCGCTTCTTCTGTGACTTTCGCTAAGATTTGTTCTAAATCAAGCGTGGAAATAATGGTTTGTCCAATTTTAAAAAGCGAGGCTAACTTGCCTGCTTCACGTTTTGCCTCAGCGTAAAGTCTGGCATTATGAATAATTTGAGCTGAATGCGCCGCCAAACTTGCTAACAATTTCTGATCTGATGAGGTAAAAGCATGAAGTCTTGTACTATCCACATTAATAACACCAATGACTTTTCCTTTAAGAATCAAGGGCACCGCTAATTCTGATCGAATATTTTTATCCACCTGTACATATTTAGGGGCTTTCAAAACATTGGGGATTAAAAGGGATTTTCCTGTCTTTGCCACCCATCCTGTAATGCCTTCTCCTACTTTTAAACCTAAATCACGAATCTTTTTTTCACTGATATTCTGGACCACCTCAACCTTCAGCAGATGGGTCTTAGGCTCAATAAGCAAAATAGATCCACCCGTTGCTTTCATCATGATGACGGCTTCTCTCAGTAAGAATTTCAAAATCTTGCGTGGCTCTTGAGTCGAGGCCATCACGTGACTGATATTGTAAAGAAGTTTAATTTTCTGAAGTTCGGTCGTTGATTTCATAGTTCTAATTTTTTGTTTTAGCTTTTATTTCTGTGTGACACATCCCGTACACTACATAATGAATCTTAATGCAAATATGTCTTTCTTCGAAACACATCTGTTTTTAGTGAACTTACTCGATCTAAAAATAACATCCCATTCAAATGATCTATTTCATGTTGAAGAACAATCGCTTCAAAATCTTCAGCCTCCATTTGAATAGATTGTCCTTTCTCATTTACCCCCCCTACGACAACTTTTTGAAAACGTGTCGCATTACCCGTATAATCCGGCACACTTAAACAGCCTTCTCGACTGATAATGGGATTTTCGGTTTTTATCAATCGAGGATTTATCAATACAACACGTCCATGATTGGAAACCACCTTACGGTATCGACCAACATCCATCACTAGAATTTGTGATAAAAATCCCACCTGACAGGCGGCTAATCCCACACAACCCGGAAAACTTTCCATTGTTTCAATCAAATCAGCAATAAAAGCAGAAATCGTGCCAGTCAGCTTATCCACTGGCAAAGATTTCTCTTTTAATCTCGAATCTGGAAAATGAACAATCGGAAGAATTGCCATATTTATAATGTGGAGGTTTCTATGGAACGCATCGTAATCGTTACAGAAAGCTTGCGTCCTAAGTCTTCTAAATCTCTTTGCAGACTTGCAACATCTATACCCTGAGGAGGCTCCACCTCTAACATCATCATGTAAAGAGATGATTTACTTTCTACTACTCGTCGTGTATTGACATCTGTAATATTTACTTTTTTATGAGACAAGAGATTCGCGACCTGATAAACAATACCTGGCTGATCTACACCATAAACACTGATCATTTGAGGATGAAATACTTCTTTTTTCTTCTGACTTTCCTCAGAATTTAACTTTCTTAAGAAAACAGACAAGTGTAAAGAGTCTCTAACGGAATTAAATTTTTGATCCAAGATTTCTAACGTCAAATTTTCTGGAAGAGAAGCAATTAAAATCATGGCGAATTCTCTTTCCAAAATCGTCATACTGGAATCTTCAAGATTACAACCTGTCTCATAAAGCACCTTTGTTACTCCAGCAACAATGCCTGGACAATCTTGACCTAATGCGGTAATCACTATTTTCGACTTCATAATATTCTCCTTCGTGAAACAAAAAAGACAGTGTGATACTTTTCACATCATTTATGATGTATGGAAACCGTTAAAGTATACAAAAAGAACAGACATTTTAGTAGAATTTCAAAAGCTGAAAGAAACGGGAGAAAATGATGAGTGAATTTACCAAGAAAAAATGTCGACCTTGCGAAGGAGGAGTTCCTCCTCTTTCTCAAGAAGAAATTCAAAAAGGGCTTTTGGAATTGAAGGGTTGGGAGTTATCAAGTGATACTAAAACCATTATTAAAAATCTTAAACTCAAAGATTTTAAAACTGTTCTTAAACTTGTGAATGATATTGGAACTATCGCAGAATCGGAAGGCCATCACCCCAATCTTTACATTCATCGATACAAACTGCTTCGCATCGAGTTAAACACCCATGCCATCGATGGCCTTTCTGAGAATGATTTCATCTTAGCCGCAAAGATTGATGAATTAATAGGCTAAGGGTACAGGAAAGGGCAGGCAAAACCATATCTGTTTTTTTACTTAGCTCCTATTTCTTAACTCTTTTTGTCTTATGCCATTTCTTAAATACCTTCGAGTCAAATTTTGAAAGCTCTGCATGAAAAGTCCAGGGAAGAAAAACAACCAGGGTCACATAAGCTAAATCCCCTCGATGAGAATAATACGTTTCCGCAAGAATTTTTTGTTTGCGAAAAACCTTTGCTAAGCTTTCAAGACGGTTCACATCCTCTGTTGAGGAAGCATAAAGTTCCAGAACTTCTTTGCAACGATATGAAAGCTTTGTAACATCATTAGATTTTCTCATAAGACCCAAAGGGTGTTCAGATTGACAACGGCTCCAAGTTTACTATAATTTCCCCACTATGAAAAAGCCCAAAGCCCTTCTTTTTGATGTAGATGGAACGCTCATTCGAACAGGAGGAGCAGGAATTCGATCTCTCTTAAGATCATTTAAACTTCTCTACAATATGGAGAATCCTCTTGAAGGAGTGACCATTGCAGGGAATACCGATCCTTGTATTTTTAGGGACATCATAATTTATCAAACGAAGAAAAGCCCTTCGCTCGAAGAAGAAAAAATCTTTCTTAATCAATATCTTCAATTCCTTCAAGAAGAAATTTCCGTCTCCGAAGGATATAAAGTTCTTCCTGGAATTGTTGAAATTCTTAAACGAGCTTGTAATATCCCTCATCTTTTAATAGGGCTTGGAACCGGGAATTTAGAAGAGGGAGCAAAGATTAAACTAGAAAGAGGGAAAATACATTCTTATTTTACTTTCGGTGGATTTAGCTCCGATTCTCATCATCGACCTGAAATACTTAAAATGGCCGTTAAAAAAGCCGAAAAGAAATTTGGGATTCAACTTTCTGGAGAAGAAGTCATTGTCATTGGCGATACTCCACGAGATCTAAGTGCGGCTAGAGCCATTGGAGCAAAAGCAATATGCGTCGCTACCGGGGGTTATTCTTTTGAAGACTTGAAAGCTTGTCATCCTGATCATCTGATGAAAGACTTTGAAAATGTGGATGAATTTTTTGAATTTGTAAATAGAGGATCTTAACTCTTTTTTCTTTTCTTCAAAAACCTCTCCATCTCCTTCACAGAAAGTGTATTCACCACATCTTTTGGTTCAAGCCAACCTTTGCGCGCAATACCGACTCCAAATTTGACCACATCTAACCCTGCAACGCTGTGAGCATCAGGATTAATGCTTAATTTAGTTCCTTTCGAT
>JAYRIK010000069.1:0-13036 GCA_041906865.1 Candidatus Auribacterota bacterium | reverse complement strand
TTCTTTTCCAATATGGTAAGTTTACAACTCAGGATGCAGGAAAATTAGCTCAAGTTTTTTTTACTTCTTCTTTAGGATTATGGGCGGTTGCAGGGCTTCGAGTGAGTGTTCAATCTTTTTATTCTATAGGAGATGTCAGAACTCCTGTGAAAGTAGCTCTGATCAGTTTTACGCTTAATCCCATCTTAGGTTTTCTTTTCATGAAAATCATGGGAGCCTCAGGTTTAACCTTAGCTAGCTCGATTTCTGCTTGGGTTCAGTGGATTTTACTTTTTTATTTTTTAGATCGCAAAATAGGAAGGTTACCTATTCGTTCATTTATTAAAAGCATTACGCCTATGTTGATAGCTGCATTGCTCATGGGATTGGTTTTGTCTCCGTTTGCTTATTACTATCCATGGCTTTCGTCCAAGACAATTTTAATAAAAATTTTATATGTTTTTGGAGGAATTGGAATTGGAACAGGGGTATACGCTTTTCTTGTTTATTTTTTTGGAGTGAAAGAATTAAAGTCTGTTGCTCAACGGATTTTAATGAAAATTAAAAGAATTAAGCCCGAAAAAATCTCTGAAAATTCTTTAGAGTAAAGAATCTGGATTTTCTCTCATTTGTTCATAAAGCTCACGAATCTTTCTTGTCCATATCCCCATATTGTTTTTGCCAATGGTGTTATGATCAGATTGAACCCACGGAACAATCCCCATAGAAGAGTTGGTTAAAAAGCCCTCATCTGATTCGACAATTTCTTCAGGTAAAAGAGAGCGGATTTGTGTCTTTAAACCTAAAGATGAAGCACTTTGAAGAACAATTTTCCGTGTAACTCCTCCCAATACTCCGTCTTCAAGAGGAGGGGTTAAAAGAATATTGTCTTGAATAAGAAAAAGGTTGCTTGCAGTCCCTTCCGTTAAAAGGCCGCGTGTGTTAAGAAAAACTCCTTCATCATAGCCTTTCTCAAGGGCTTGCATGCGGCCGAGAATATTATCAAGATAATTGAGAGATTTAATTTGAGACAGAGGAGAGGTTTCATTACGTCGTGTTGTCAGAATGAGAGTGCGGAATCCTTTTTCATAGAGTTCAGGTTTGAAGGGAAGAAACTTCTTGCAAACAATGATGAGATTAGGCTTCGAAGACATCATAGGAGGAACAGATCCCATCCACTTTCCACGTGTAACGGTGATGCGTACATAACAATCGTCACAGTTGGTTTGCTTTGCGATTTCTAAGATGGTCTTTTCTATTTGTTCTACATTCCAGGTATGTTCTATTTGAAGTATCTCAAGCCCTTGGAACAAACGATCTATATGATATTTCAGCCCGATTCCTTTCCCTTTAAAAACACGCATGCTTTCAAAAACTCCATCTCCAAAGAAAAGCCCTCGATCAAGAATAATTTCAGAAATTTTATTTTCTTGAATAAATTGATCATTAAGATAAACCCAAGTGTTTGTCATCAGATTACCTTTTTATAACTCTAAAAATATTTTCCCTTTTGCCAGTGTTTCTTCATATTCTGATCCAGGATCAGAGTCTGCTACAATGCCACTTCCCACCTGAAAAGAGAGGAGGTCCTTTTGATGAATCAATGTTCGAATGAGTATGGAAAGATGGGTTATGCCATTAAACCCAATAGATCCGAAGGTTCCAGTATAAATATTTCTTCGTGTAGGTTCAAGTTCTTCAATGATTTGCATGGCTCGAATTTTGGGAGCCCCTGTGATAGAACCTCCAGGGAATGTGGCTTTAAGAACATCAAAGACATCAAGTCCTTCTTTTAAAGTGCCAGAGATATCTCCTACCAAATGGAAAACAGTGGGATGTGTTTCAATGCGCTTTAGCTCACCAACGCTGATAGACCCATATTCACAAACGCGGCCTAAATCATTTCTTTCTAAATCAATGATCATAAGGAGTTCAGCTGCATCTTTTGAGCTATTGAGAAGTTCTTTTTTTAGATTTTCATCTTGCAAAGATGTTTGTCCTCGGGGGCGTGTTCCTTTGATAGGAGAGGTTTGAATCCATCTGTTTTTGATTTTTAAAAAGCTTTCAGGGGATAAGCTGAGAAGTGTTTCCTCGGGAGTTCTAAAAAATCCAGCATAAGGTGCGGGGTTTTGAATGATTAATTTCTGGAATAAATCAAAAGAATCTCCATGATATTCAGCAGTAAATCGTTGAGAGAGATTCACTTGATAAATATCACCTTTGGCTATGTAATCTTTTGCTCTTTGAATCGCCTTTAAATAGTCGTTTTTTCCAAAATTAGATTCCCAATTTAATTTCAAAGGTGTTTTAGAAATATTTTGGGAGTTTGTTGTTCCTAATTTTTTCTTCAATCCCAAAATTTTTGATTGGATATCTTTTTTGCTCTCACCAGGAAGAGCAATGGCAATAATATTTCCTTTTGCAGTCAGAGAGTCGTAAAAATAAGCACAATCGTAAAAACCCATCAAGATATCAGGAAAATCTTGATCATTTTTTGTTCGCTGAGGGATTCTTTCTAACATTCTCGAGAAATCGTATCCCATATATCCAATCATCCCTCCTTGAAAAAAGGGAGTTTCTGAAAAATTAGATGTGTAAGATCGATATAATTTTGACAATTCTTCTAAAGGATTTGAATGATGAAAAGATTTTGTTTCTCCATTTCTTTTAATAATTTCAATTTGAGAGCCTTTGCTCTTGAAAATAAGAAAGGGATTTGATCCTAGAAGAATTTTTTTTTCATGATGAAGGAAGAAAGAATAAGGTTCTTGACTGAGAGAGGAGAAAGCTTCAAGAAGGGGAAGTGTTGGCAACCAGGATAGAATTTCCATGGTATTTTATTCTAATGCTCCGCCAATGGGTTGAGCCCCCTTTTGCTGGAGTAAGTCAAAAATTTCTTTACGTTTAAGTTTGAGCGTTGTTGTTTTGGGAAGCTCATCCCATATTTCAAAGCCGCGTATTCTTTTGTAATCTGCAACTCTTAAATTAGTTTCCTTGATGGTTTCTTGTAACTTACTTTCAATTTCTGAATTGTTCCGTGGAATCTTCCCAGGTTCTATGCCCCAAGCTCTGAAAACTTCTAAATTGGGGACCAGCAAAGCATAAACCCATTCATCCATTTTAAAATCTTTAGATTCTTTTTTGAGCCCGACGACACAGGCTTCTTTAATCCATGAGTGCCGACCCAGTTCCTCTTCTAATTCTTCAGGATAAACATTTTTCCCTCCTCGGGTGACAATTACATTTTTCATACGGCCTGAAATGTGTAAGAAACCTTGGGCGTCAAAAAAACCAATATCTCCAGTATGAAGCCATCCTTCTTTTAGAATCTCAGAAGTGGCTTTGGGATTGTGATAATACCCTTTCATGATGTTAGGTCCTCTAGCGATAATTTCTCCATTCTCGATTTTGATTTGAACACCAGGAATGGGACGGCCTACAGAGCCAATGGCATTTTGAGTAGGAGTATTGACTGTGAGAATAGGACTTGTTTCTGTGAGTCCATAGCCTTGATAAATGGGGATGCCTAGAAGAGAAAATTCTTCTATGATTTCAGGATCAATAGGAGCCCCCCCTGAAATAAAAAATCTAAAAGCAGGACTTAACCGATTTCTGATCGGTTTAAAAAGAATATGCCCAATCGGTAATCCAATCCATTGTGAGGTTTTAGAAATAACTCGCAATGTTTTGAAAATGATATTTTGCACCTTTGAAAGAGCGTTAATTTTTGCCTTGATTTGGTGATACATCAATTGAATGAGAGCGGGAACGGCGACTAAGACGGTTGCTTTATTTTCCTGCATGCGTTCGATGAGAGTAGGCCCTTTCAGATTTTCAACGTAAGTTACTGTTATTCCCATATGGATTGGAATGAGGAAATCTGCTGTAATCGCGTAGGTATGACAGAGAGGTAAGCAAGAAACAAATTGGTCATTGGGAAAGAAAGGGAAAATGGAAGAAACAGACTCGACATTCGATGCAATATTGTGATGGGTTAACATAACCCCTTTAGGAGATCCTGTCGTCCCAGAAGTATATAAAATGATAGCAAGATCTTCTGTTCTAACCTTTTCAAGGGATTGTGCCCCAGACTCTTTTGCCGTAGAAATAAATTTTGAAAGAGTGAGGACGTCAGATGTTTCTTCGTCCAAGACAACGAGTTTAGGTTGAGAAGGTGCTTTTTCAACAATGGCTAAAAGAAGAGATTTAAATTTGGAAGAGGTAAAAATCACTTTGCATTCAGAATGATGAACAATATTTTGAATCGAATGGTCTTTAAGTTTGGAATCGATAGGAACAACTGCTCCACCGGCCCACAAAACTCCGAAAAAGGCGAGACCCCAAAAAGGGTGATTTTCTGTCATAATTCCAATACGATCCCCTTTTCGTATGCCTATATTTTTAAGGGCAATCGCTATTTTTTGAGAAGAATCATGGAGTTCTTGATAGGTGATTTTGAAGTAGTTTTTTTCTTGCTTAATTTGTAAAGCAATCTTAGATCCAAAAGAAGATGTATTTTGAATGAAATGAACGAGTGTATTCATACTCAAAATATACACGATTTTCAAGGTTAAAAGGTATTAAAAAGGGATGTGAAGAGTGTTTGTTTTTTTTAAGTAGAGGGTCCTGCCACTTGTCAGCCCCACCGTGCTCACTAAAAGTTGCGCTCGGCGGGGCTCCCCGCCAAGTGTCACCCACATTTATTATGAAAAACACACTTTTAAATGTTCTATAGGTGAAGCTTTTTTCCCCCCTAATATGAACTTGAATTTCAAGAGGGTGATGATAGAATGCCCAATAAATGTAAAGGTTTTTAAGCTTCATGGTTGTTGTTTCAGTTCTTATTGTTTTGTTGCTAAGCTATGGTTTCTGGGAGTATTTTTCTCATCTTAGAAATCTTAAGGCTATTCCTTTACGTATTCATGTCAATGGGACTCGAGGTAAATCAAGTGTTACGCGATTGATTGCAGCAGGGCTTCGTGCCGGGGGGAAAAGGGTTTTAGGAAAAACTACAGGAACAGCTCCTCATGTCATGTTAGAAGATGGAAGCGAAGCACAGATTTATCGCCCTGGAGCGGCTAACATTATTGAGCAGATTAGATTTATTTCTAAGGCTCGAGAACGTTTAGCAGAAATTATTGTTGTGGAATGTATGGCCCTTCAACCTATTTTTCAATGGTTGACAGAACATAAAATCATCAGAGCACAAAAAGGAGTCATTACCAATATCCGACCTGATCACATGGATGTGATGGGAGAGTCTTTGGAGGAGATTACAGAGGCCTTAGCTAACACAATTCCTTTCAATGCAAAATTTTTTACAGCTGAGAATAAACCAGAATTGTTAAACCAATTGAGTGAGGTTTGTCAAAAGAGAAATACAGAGCTTGTTAGAGTGCATGAAGACGATGTTTCATGGGATAATATGAAAGGGTTTACCTATATTGAACATCGAGAAAATGTTGCTCTTGCTTTAAAAGTTTGTGAGGATTGTGGGATTGATCGTGGAGTTGCTCTTTCAAAAATGATTCAGACTATTCCGGATCCTGGCGTTTTGAGGGTTTACCATATTCAGTTTTTTAATAGAAATATTCAATTTGTGAATGCTTTTGCGGCCAACGATCCTGATTCAACCATTTTGATTTGGAATCGCTTAACGGAAGGATTAGAATCAGACCGTAAAAAAATTGTGTTGCTCAATTCAAGGGCAGATCGTATTCAAAGAAGTGAGCAATTGGGAGTTCTTATTGCAAAGAATTTACCTGCAGATGCATATCTTTTAGTAGGAGATTTTACAAAGGCCATTGAAGATGAAGCTGTTCGTTTAGGTCTTGCCGAAGAAAAAATAGAAAATATGGGAGCGACATCTGTTTCGAATATTTTTGAGAAAGTTTTAGAATACACCCCAGAGCGTTCCATGGTTTTTGCTATTGGAAACATTGGGGGTATGGGGCAAGAAATTGTTGATTTTTTTAAACATCGAGGAGGTTTGAGTGATTCAGGAGTCGGTGGGACTCGGGCTGGTTCTGAGCCTTATATTTTCTGAAATTTTTGGCCTTGCTGCGGGAGGAATGGTGGTTCCGGGCTATTTGGCTTTAAATATTCATAATCCCCAAAAAGTGATAGGCACGATTTTGGTAGGTTTAGGGACTTATGCGCTTGTCCAATTTCTTTCTAATTTCATGTTCATTTATGGTAGACGTCGCACAGTGATTACTATTTTAATTGCGTTTGCTTTTGGATGGTTATCACGCTCTTTTTTTTCTTGGCAAATAAGAGATGTGGATGTGGAATTGGCCTCGATTGGATATATTATCCCTGGACTCATTGCTATTTGGATGGAACGCCAGGGTATTGTTGAAACGATCTCCACTATGTTAATTGTTTCTGTTTTGATTCGTCTTATTTTGATGGTTCTAACTCTAGGAAAGATTTAAATGCCTGCAAAAAAAATATCTCGACGAACGTTGATAGGATTGACTGTGATTGCATTGCTTCTTTTTTTTCTTGCGTCGCATTCTTATCAAATTGTTCAACAGCCTTGGCATAATGAAAAATTAAAAGCAGCTCGGTTGGCTTTGATTGCAGCCAATGCCATTAAGGCTCGTGCTATTGAAAAGGGTTTAGTGATTGATGCTGTCAATGACCCTAATTTGACAGGATTAATTGGAGAAGAACACACCGACATCACAACTGATCAGGGTCTTTTACAAGCAAAACTTACGACGACCAACCCTAATTTTGCGGCTGCCATTGTCGATATGTTGAAGAGAGCAGGTCTTAAAAAGGGAGATTGGCTTGCGGTGGGGCTCACAGGATCTATGCCTGCAATGAATTTGGCGGCTTTTGCAGCGATGGAGGCTTTAGAGTTAAAACCCATTATTATTGCATCTGTTGGAGCCTCTACCTGGGGAGCCACCAATCCAGATTTTACATGGCTGGATATGGAAAGTTATCTTTTTGAAAAAAAGATATTTCATTTTCACTCGGTAGCAGCTTCTATTGGAGGGGGACATGATAAAGGGCGAGGTTTGAGTGGTTTAGGGCGCCAGCTCATTGAAAAGGCTATTGAACGAACAGGACTGGTTTCAATCCAGGGTGGGAATTTGGAAGAATCTATTCAGAAAAGAATGGAAATTTATGATCAGGAAGCGAAATCTCATTTAATCAAGGCCTATATTAATATTGGAGGTGGATTGTCCAGTTTAGGAGCAGCCATCAATGGACAGCGAATTCCGCCAGGTCTTTCAAAGGATTTGGCTTTGAATAATTTCCCTGTAAAAGGCGTAATGGTTCAGATGGCTGAGCGAGGGATTCCAGTTATTCATTTGCTCAATGTAAAGACACTTGCACGCCTCTATGGCTTGCCTATTGCTCCTCAACCTCTACCTGAAATTGGAGAAGGAAAGATATTTTTTGAAACCAGGCATCATGTTATGATTGCTGGCTTATGTATTCTGCTTTTGGTAGGTTGTATCACAGTTTTTGTACGATTAGATTTATTTCATCGCTTGTTCATAAAAAGGGTTTCTCAAGAAACTCAAGCTTGAGAATAGATGGGCCTATGTTTAAAAACAAAATAAGTCTTTCTTTCTTTTTTTTGCTAATCATTTTGACTTTAGAAATGGGCAATCCTTCTTTAGTAAAAGCAAAAAGTTTGGTATGGGATGAATTTACTCCAACCCAATATAACCAAAAGATTGAAGGAAGCTTAAAAGGGAAAAAGACAGATCTTTATACTTGTACCCGTGATCACCCCATAGAATTTGAACTAAAAGGCCCCCGTAAAATTTTGGTGCATGTCAGAAATATGTTTCAATCAAATGAAGAAGGAGTCAAAGAATATCGTGTGAGTGTTTTGTTGGATGAGCGTAATTTTGATGAATATTCTTTTCGATCTGCTCCTACCCCTATGGCAACCATTTTGGAAGAGCCTAATAACAATCGCAAACTTGGGATGTTACGAAAAATTATTCTGGAGATTCCAGAAGGTGTCCATCGATTGAAATTTTTCCCGTCGGGGGATGAAACTCAAAGCCTTTTCTTAAAATGTTTTGCTTCTGAGATTTTTTCTCAAGGAGAGAAACATGTTGCGATGAGTCCTGAAAGCTATGCTGAAGTGATAGGAATGATTTATAAAGAAAAAGAAATGACTTATTATCGAATGACACTCGAAAAACCTGTTCAACTTGCGATTGTAGGACCTACTGAACTTAAAATTGTTACAAGACTGGAATTTAATCGTCGCATGAAAGGAAAATTCTCTTATCAAATTCAGGTTTTTGAGGATAATCATCTTGTGCAGACAAGACAATATCGTACGTATAAATCAGATGTTGTGTCTTATCAGAAAGTAACAAATGTGACCGCAGGGCGGTCTCGCTCTTTTTTAATTCCTGTGCGTAAGGGAAAACATGTTTACCGCTTTGTTCCGGTTACTTCGCAAAAGGAAACAGTGATAGCAAAAATACTAATCCCTCGTAAAGATGTGGGAGTGACGGAGAAATAAAATGAAATTTTTAGACTTTTTGAAACCCGAAAGTATTCGTGTTCATGTAAAGGCAACAAACAAAGAAGAAATTATTCGATCCCTTGTTAATTTAGCTGTAACTACATGTCGTTTTTCACAACCTCAAGAAATATTGAAGGCTGTATTGGATAGAGAAGCTCTTATGAGTACGGGAGTAGGAAAAGGGGTTGCAATCCCTCATGGTAAGGCTGATTGTGTTTCAGAATTGGGCGCTGCTTTGGTAATTTTAGATTCCGGAGTTGATTTTGGTTCTCCTGACGGACTCCCCGTACGCATTGCTATTTTACTGTTATCTTCAACAAAAGAAACAGGTCCTCACATTCGAGCGTTGGCTCATATTTCTAGAGCTCTTCAAGATGAGAAAATTAGAGAAGGCCTCCTTCAGGCCAAAAGTCCTAAAGAAGTTTTGGATGTTTTAGGTCAAAAAGAAACTTCTTTATCGATTTAAAATTACCTGCGGCTTCTATCCTGTTTTTATAGTTTCTTTTTTAACACACGGCGCATTACGCAAAACGTATGACGGTTTATGATTTCAATCATTATTCCAACCTTTCAAGAACAAAATTTTATTGAACCTCTTCTTCGGCAACTTCTATTAGATCCTTTCCCTCATGAAGTGATTGTTGTCGATGCGGGAAGTGAAGATAAAACCATTGAAATAGCTCAACCTTTATCTAAAGTCATTCATGCCGATAAAGGTCGGGGCCTGCAAATGAATAAAGGCGCAAAAGAAGCAAAAGGCGATATTCTCTTCTTTCTTCATGCGGATTGTCTTATAGAGTCAGGCACTTTAAAACATATAGAAGAAATGATAAATCATGGTTTTATGGGAGGATGTTTGAAGCAAAAAATTAAAGCGAGGCATCCATCCTATCGTTTTTTAGAGTGGTCAGGAAATTTGCGGGCTCGATTAAGACGCGTTTTTTATGGAGATCAGGGAATTTTTGTTCGTAAGGATGTTTTTGCTATTTTGGGTGGGTTTAAGCCCTGGCCTCTTTTTGAAGATATTGAATTTTCAAAGCGGTTAAAATTGAAAGGCCCCACGATTGTTCTCTCAAAAAGAATATTTGTCTCAAATCGTAGGTGGGCAAAACAGGGGATTTTAAAAACGACCTGGATGAATCGCAGATTGCTTGCCTTGTATCGACAAGGGGTTTCTCCTTATGTCCTAGCTGAGAGATATTGTGACGTCCGATAAGAATGTACTAGCTATTTTGATTAAAAGTCCTACCCCAGCACCCGTCAAGACAAGACTGAGCCCTCTTCTAACACGTAAATCTGTAAATCTTCTTTACCATGCTTTTATCAAAGATATTCTTCATCAATTTTCTCGTTTTTGTCATATCAAAAAAGTAATTGCTTTTTCAGGGGAGCGGTCATTTTTAAATCTATTTGATTTAAAAAGTTTTGATTACATAGACCAAGGTGAGGGACCTTTTGGAAAAAGATTGAGGCATGTTTTTCAAACCCTTTTTCTAAAAGGTTTCTCAAAAGTTATTATCATGAGTTCAGATAGTCCTAATCTGCCTCCTTTTTTTATTTCAAAAGCTTTTCAAATGTTAAAAAGTAAAGATATTGTGATTGGCCCTGCTTGGGATGGAGGATATTATCTGATTGGATTTAATCAAGCTCCAGATGCACGATTTTTCGAAGAAATTTCATGGAGCACTCATCATGTTCTTCTTGAAACAGTGGTTCAGGCTAAAAAATTGAAAAAAAGTATCGGTTTTCTTCCTTGCTGGTATGATATTGATCGTCCCGCTGATTTAAAGTTTTTGAGCTTAGATATTCAATCATCAAAAATGAAGCAAGATATTAAAAACATCTTTGGAACTTTAAAATTTCTCAAGATGGTGTAAGATTAATGTTATTACCTAGCTTTTAGATTGATTAACTTATTTAAGAAAGGTTCTTTTATGAAAATTTTTAAAGTTTGGTTGAGTGTATTGTTCTTGATGACAGTTTCTATCTTGGGTCATGCAGAACCAGCAAAAGATTTTATCTCGAGCGATCTAGATGGTAAGACCTTTAAATTTTCAGATGTAAAAGGTAAAGTTGTGATTATTGATTTTTGGGCAACTTGGTGTCCTCCTTGCAGAGAAGAAATTCCACATTTTGTTGAATTACAAAATGCTTACGGGTCTCAAGGGCTTGAAATTATTGGGATTGCCTTGGATCGTAAAGGAGCTAAGGTGGTGAAGCCTTTTGCAAAAAAATATAAGATTAATTATAAAGTATTGGTTGGGGATGCCATGCAAATTGCTGAAAGTTACGGTGGAGTTGTAGGAATCCCAACAACATTTGTGATTGATAGACAAGGCAATGTGATTGAGAAGTATGTAGGCTTTGTTGAAAAAGAAGAATTTGAGAAAAAGATTAAAGCTTTGCTTTAATCGGGGGATTGGGGATGGTGTCTTGTGGATGGCAAAAGGGAAAAACGTATTTTAAAAGAAAAAGGCACATCGTCCCCAATATCCAGTTTATTTGTTGAAAAACTTAAGCAATCTCTCCTCTCACAAAAATTAGATCGCTCCCTAGAGCAAAAATTAAAGAGTTTTGGTTTTTCTGATTCTCAGACTGCATTTAGAAATCTTGTAGCGCTTAGTGAAAACCCAATTACGCGACAGGATTTTTTTGAAATTTTAATCTATCTTTTAGAATTACTTCAGAAGTCTCCCTCTGCTGATATATCGTTAAATCATTTTGAGCGTTTTTGTGCCAATGTCACACATCCCTCTCAACTTTATACTTTTTTTAAAAAAGCTCCGCGTAGTTTTGAGATGATTCTTCGGCTTTTTGGGACAAGTCCCGCGTTAGCACAAATTCTGATTCGTAATCCAGAATATTTTGATTGGTTGTATGATCCTTTTGTTTTGGAAAGGACTTGGGGGAAGGAAGATTTCCATAATGAAATTGATGCTGTTCTTGAACAAGTCCAATATTCTACCTCTGCTTTAAATACGCTGAGACGTTTCCGACGTCGACAAATGCTCAGGATTGGAACCAGAGACATGCTCTCTTTAAGCGATCTTGAAGAAACAACGCGAGACATTTCGTTTTTAGCAGATGTCTGTTTAGAATGGGCAATGCGTGTGGCCTATCGGGAATTGAAATTGAAGTTTGGAGAGCCTCAATGTGAAACAAATTTGACTCAAGTGTCTTCTTTTGTGGTTATTGGAATGGGAAAATTAGGAGGACTCGAACTCAATTACAGTTCAGATATTGATGTCATGTTTGTCTATTTAGAAGAAGGAAAGAGTTCAGGAGGAAGTGAAAAGTCAATCGACAATCACCGTTTCTTTACACGACTTGCAGAAAGAATGTTGCAAATATTAGGCTCTATGACATCAGAAGGAACTGTTTATCGTGTGGATACACGTTTGAGGCCTGAGGGCGCTACAGGCCCTTTGGTACGGTCTCTAGAGAGTTTTGAGAATTATTATGCAACGTGGGGTCGAGCTTGGGAAAGACAAGCTCTGATTAAAGCTAGAGCGGTTGCTGGCGATATTGCTTTGGGAGAACATTTTCTAAAAACACTCACCCCTTTTATTTATCGGCGTTACATGGATTATCAAGCCATTGAAGAGATGAAGACGATCAAACTGCGTATTGAGGAAGAAGTGGCTCGAAAAGAAGAAAATGAACGTGATGTTAAATTGGGCGTGGGGGGAATTCGTGAAATTGAATTTGGAGTTCAGATTCTTCAACTCTTGTATGGAGGGAAAACAGAAGCTTTGCGTCAAAGGGGAACTTTGGGTGCAATCCATCATCTTCAGCAAGAAGGCTTGCTAGAGAAAAAAGATGCGGATCTTTTAAAAGAGGCTTACGTTTTTTTAAGGAAAGTAGAGCATCTTTTGCAATTGGAACAAGAAAGACAAACGCATGTTTTGCCTGAGGATTTAGAGAGATTGGACTTGTTAGCTCGTCGTCTAGGATATGCTTCAAAAGAAAAATTTTTAGAACAGCATCAAATCTATACAAAAAAGGTGCATGCTTTTTATAAAAATGTTTTTTCAGATTTACAGGCATCAAAAAAAACAGAGAATCCACTGGCTCATTTCTTTGAGATAGGGGAATTGACAGATGAAGAAAAAAAGATATTTCAAAACTTGAGGTTTAAGGATATTGAAAGCGCAGCAAGGAATTTTTTGTCTTTGGCTCGCGGGCAAGATTACACTCATATTTCATCAGAGACTTTACGAGATTTTATGGGTTTTTTGCCCGTTCTTTTAAAAGCGCTTGAAAAATCATTTGATCCGGACCAGTCTTTGATTGGATTAGAGAGGTTTATTACTTCTTATCAAACACGAAGTGGGTTTTTTCAAACACTTCAAGCTAGCAAAAAATTATGTGAGCTTTTGGTTCTGCTTTTTGGTTTGAGCCCATTCTTGGGAGATATTCTCATTCGCAACCCTCATTTTTTTGATTTCATTGCAAGTGGCATGCTTGAGGGAAATTATTTAGAAGAAACAGGTAATGATTGTATGCATATCCTGGAGAAAACTCACGATTTTGAAAAGCAAATTT
>JAYRIK010000068.1:0-4167 GCA_041906865.1 Candidatus Auribacterota bacterium | reverse complement strand
TGTACAAGTCCTTCAAGTCCTTCTGCAAGCTCTATGAAAGCTCCGAAACCGGTTACCTTGGTGACTTTACCTTCAATGGATTGTCCAGGTTGATAGATCTCATTGATGCGAAGCCAAGGGTCTTCTTGGAGTTGTTTGATGCCCAAGGAGATTTTCTTGTTTTCTGCTTCAATGGATAATACAACTGTTTCAACTTCATCCCCCTTCTTTAAAAGTTCCGAAGGATGGTTGATTTTTCGTGTCCAAGAAAAGTCTGAGATATGAATCAAGCCATCAATGCCTGGTTCTAATTCAACAAAGGCACCATAGGATACGAGATTTCGCACAATACCTTTGGCTTTTGCGCCAATAGGATATTTGCTGGAAATCACAGTCCATGGATTAAGCCCTGTTTGTTTGATTCCCAGGGAAAGCTTTTTATTGGCTGGATCAATTTCAAGAACAACCGCTTCAATTTCATCTTCCAGTTTAAGAACTTCTGAAGGATGATTGATGCGCTTAATCCAAGAAAGTTCAGAAATATGAATGAGACCTTCAATGCCTTTTTCTATTTCAACAAAGGCGCCGTAAGGAACGAGATTGACAACCCTTCCCTTTACTTTGGTGCCCACAGCGTATTTCTCTTGAGCTTTTTCCCATGGGCTGGGTTGAAGCTGTTTGAGTCCTAAAGAAACTCTTTCTTTTTCACGGTCAAAATCCAAGATCTGAACTTGAATTTCTTGGCCTAAAGATAATAACTCTGAAGGATGATTGATTCGTCCCCAAGTCATGTCCGTAATATGCAAAAGTCCATCAATACCATTGAGGTCAATAAACACACCAAAGTCTGTGATGTTTTTAACGCGACCTTTTCTGACATCACCAGGTTTGATTTGTTCAAGAAGCTTACCACGGTCTTCTTTTCTTTGCTCTTCCAATAGTTCTCTTCTAGAGAGAATAATATTCTTTTTCTCTGCATTAATTTTGATGACTTTGAATTGATAAACTTTATAAAGATAATCATCAATTGAAATTTCGCGCAGGGATTTTACATCAATTTGAGAGGCAGGTAAGAAGGCTTCCATACCAATATCCACCATGAGTCCGCCTTTGACTTTTCTACATACGCGGCCTTCAATGGTTTGTCCTTCTTTACATGAAGAAATAATTCTTTCCCAACCTAAAACCTTTGTTGCTTTTTGCTTAGAAAGTACGACCACACCATCATCATTTTCTTTGCTTTCAAGGAAAACTTCGATGACGTCTCCTGGTTTAGGAGCGCCTTCAGTGAATTCACTTAGAGCTATGACCCCCTCTGATTTGTAACCAATATCGACAAGAACCTCATCTTTTTTAACGGAGATGACAGTCCCCTTTACTACATTTTCTTCCTTAAATTCCTTAAACGTACTCTCGTATAACGATTTAAAGTCCTCATTATCAATTTGTTGGGTCATAGTTTCTTCTGTAAGCATAAATGCCTATTCTGCCTCCTTTTGGCAATCGTATTCGCCTCCCTGGGGAAGCGTGGGCAATAAGCTACCATGCTTGTATTCAAATGTCAAAAAATTTTTACAAGTTAAGATTTTTGATTTTCTTCGAGAAGATGATTTTTGAGAGCTGAAATTTGTTGCATTACTTCATCACTGATGGCTTGGTAGATTTTTTCATTCCCCTTTTGAGAATAGAGGTCCTGAAAATAAAGAGGTTTTCCAATAGAAACGGTTAGTTTTTTGAGGCGTGGAAATTTTGCACCCTTGGGAAGAATTCCATATGAACCATGAACATGCACAGGAACGACAGGGGCTTGAGATTTTTGGGCAATAAAGCCAATTCCTAATTTCCCTTTTTGAAGTTCCCCATCCACACTACGAGTTCCTTCGGGGAAAATCATCAAAGGTTTTCCTTCTCTTAAAACTTGAACAGCTTTTTTAAGACTACTCGCAGCGGGTTTATCTCTATCGACGGGGATACAATTCCACAATTGAAAAAGAATTGTAAGTGCTTTATTTTTCATGAGTGTAGATCTGGCTAAATAATAAACTTCCCTTCGGATAGAACATCCCACGATATGAGGATCATAAAGGCTCGCATGATTGGGGGCAATGATGAATGAACCTTGTTTTGGTACATTGTTCGATCCAATGATTCTTATCCTAAAGAGAACAGTTGCTAGGATTTTGGATAAAACATATGCACCTCGATAAACAAGAATGTTCGCAAGTCGGTAAAGAATTTTTTTCATTTCTTAACGCTTTAATTCTTCTTGGATAAGTCTTAAATTGCGAGTAAGTGATGCTAATTTTTTTTGTTTGATGGACACTTTAAGTTTTTTTAGGATTGCAGAGAATTTTTGAAGAAACTTTAAAAGATTTTTTTGATTACATAAAAAGATTTCACTCCACAAATCTGGGGAACTATGAGCAACTCGAGTCATATCGCGCCAAGCTTCCCCTGCTAAATCATCCCAAAATTGATTTTTGGGAAGAGTGCCTGCTAAACCCCAAGAAATAAAATGAGGAAGATGACTGATGCAAGCAAAAATGGCATCATGCTCTTCGGGGTTCTTTAGTACGGGCTTCATTCCAATTTTTTTCCAAAGTTCTTGTGTTGCTTTTATGATTTTGAGTGAGGTGTTCTTGTCTGGCGTAATCACGCATGTTGCATTTTCGAATAAGTTACTTCTTGCAGCTTCAATCCCCCTTTTTTCTGAACCCGCAATAGGATGAGAGCCAATATAAGGGACGTTCTTTTTTTGAAGAAATTTTCTGTAAATTTTCATGACGGGGGCTTTGATACTTCCCACATCTGTAACAATTTGAGACGAAGTTAAAATGGGAGTAATGAGTTTTAGAATGTTCTCAAAACTAGAGGGAGGAGTGGCTAAAATAATCCAATCATTTGATTTTACGGCTTCAATGAGATCAGTGGTAGCAGTGTCAGCAGCTTTAAGTGAAAGAATATTTTTACAGGCTTTGGAAGTTCTGGCAACGCCTGTGATTTTCAGCTGAGGACATTTTTTCTTAAAGGCCATTCCCAGAGAGCCACCGATGAGGCCCATGCCAACAATACAAACCTTCTTCACGTTTCGCTCTTCCCCGGTTTTTATATTTCTCTTCCTATCGCTCGTGCAATAGGTCTTAAATCATCCATCATGGTTTTAAACATATGGGGATAAAGAGATTGAGCTCCATCAGATAATGCCTTTTCAGGGCATTGATGAACTTCAATAATCAGACCATCTGCACCGCATGCAATAGAGGCTTTAGCCATGGGGGCCACGAGATCTCTCTTGCCTGTTCCATGACTTGGATCTGAAATGATTGGAAGATGACTGAGTGATTTGATCAATGGAATAGCGCTTAAATCTAGAGTGTTGCGAGTCATGTCTTCAAAAGTGCGAATACCACGTTCGCATAAAATCACATTTGGATTACCTGTACTTAGAATATATTCTGCAGCTTGAAGGTATTCAGTGATAGTCGTCATCATTCCCCGTTTTAGAAGAACAGGTTTTTTACAATGACCGATTTCTTTTAAGAGAGAAAAGTTCTGAACGTTTCTAGCGCCGATTTGAAGAATATCGGCGTATTTTTCAAATTTTTCAATATCACGTATATCCATGATTTCGGTGCAAATGGGCAATCCTACTTCTTCACCTACTTCAGCCATGACTTCGAGGCCATGTTCACCTAGTCCTTGAAATGCATAAGGAGAGGTTCTAGGTTTATAAGCTCCACCACGTAAAATTTTTGCCCCAGCCTTTTTTACTTCAATGGCTACATCGGTCAGCATCTTTTTATTTTCAATGGAACAAGGGCCAGCAAAGGCAATGATTTCATTTCCCCCAATTTTTACACCCTTTACATCAATAATCGTGTTCTCTTTTTTAAATTCCCGACTGACAATTTTGTAGGGTTTCAAAATTCGAACGACGGATTCTACGCCTTCAAGCGCTTCAACATGAGGTTTGGCCTTAAGCACATTTTCTTCAGAGCCAATGACGCCAACAATGGTTCTCTCAACGCCATGGCTCACAACGGCTTTAAGATGGTATTCTTCTAAAAATTTAGTGATATGTTCTTTTTGTGCCGGTGTTGCACTTGGTTTTAAAACGATAATCATTTTTTGCTCCTTTTTATTCGTGCTGCGTAGTGCGTCGTGCGTACGGCGAAGAAACTATGGGCC
>JAYRIK010000067.1:0-7208 GCA_041906865.1 Candidatus Auribacterota bacterium | reverse complement strand
TTTGCTCACTTTTTTAAAGTGGAAGTTAGTAGACATTACAAGAGAAGAACAATCTCGATCTCTTTGTCTTTTCCCTGTTGTTGGAATCCTTGTTAGTGCCCTTTTGGTAACACTGGATCAAAATTTTATTAAGATCGGGATGCATCCTTATTTTAGAAATATCATTTTGCTTGTACTTTTATTTTTAATTCGATGGAAAAGACAGTTAAATCCTCTTTTAGAAATTTCTCAAAATCAATTTTTAATGATCGCCTTGTGGTTTGTGAAAGGTTTGGTTTTTTGTTTTGTTCCTTTGCCTTTGCGCTGGATTGCAATTTCATTTGCAGTGACTTTATCAAGTGGAGCTTGGACAGTGGTTTTAAAGAGAAAAAATCCTAAAGATTATGAATGGGAAGATGTGTTTTGGGCATTGCTCATTTGTATTCTTTTAAGCGTGGTTTGTGGTCCGTTGGGAATTTTTATTTTGGGAGCGGCGCTGCTTATTTTATGGAGTTGGTTTCGATTTTTCCCAAATCAAATATGGATGCTAGAGGAAGTGATGGAAATTTCAATGTTTGTAGCGGTTGTAGGCTTTTATGAATATACGAAGGTGATATAAAGCATATTTAAATATAAACAAGGAGAATGCATATGAGGGGGCGGTTCGTATTTGTGAGGAGCATTGCAGTGTTAGCATTCATTTTTCAAGGGATTTATTTAAAAGCAGATGTAGAAAAATCAGAACCGATTCTTGTGACAGCCACACGTGTCGATACACCTGTGAGTCATGTCACACAATCTTATAGTTTAATTGATGCTGAAGAAATGGATCAGTCAAAACAAGAAACGGTTCTGGAAGTTTTAAGAGATGTTCCAGGAACTCAAATTATACGCAATGGAACACATGGCGCGAATGCTACGGCTTTCTTGCGTGGGGCAAGTTCGGCACAAACACTGGTGTTGTTGGATGGAGTAGATGTCAATGCCCCTACGGTGGGAAGCTTTGATTTTGGACATTTAGAGACAAACAATATTGACCGAATCGAAGTGATACGTGGTCCACAAAGTACCCTTTATGGTTCTGATGCGATGGGCGGAGTCATTAATATTATTACGAAAAAAGGAAAAGGCGATACGAAAGTTTCTCTGGATGCTTATGGAGGAAGTAACTCCACAGGAAGTGGCTCAGTTTTGGCTTCAGGGGCAAAAGGGATTTTTGATTTTTCTTTGGCCAATTCTTATCTGACAACCGATGGTGAATTTGACAATGATGGTTATGAGAATGTTCATTTCAGCGGTAATGTTGGAATGAATGTGTCTGAAGAATTACGTTTGGATTTAATTACTCGGGTGATTCGTGCTGGAAAAGAAATTCAAGATTTTGGTTTGACAATTCCAGACCCCAATCGATTTATGAGAACGGAGTCTCAGTTGACGGCTCTTAAAGCCGATCATTGGATTAAAGAATGGTGGGAACATCAGCTGACACTTTCTTTTGTTCATGACAAAATTATTGATACAGATCCCATTAATCCTGGAACGATTGAACTTCCCATGCTGTCGCATATCACAAATGAAATCCGTACAGTTCAGTGGCAGAATAATTTTTTCTGGGGAGACCTTCAAACGATTACAGTGGGTTTGGAATATCAGGATGAAGAAGGAGAAAATAAAACGACAGGAAGTCCTGCCAATGGAGATTTTCATTTTCAGGAAGATCTTCATCATTTTGCTTTTTATGCGCAGGATCAATTTAATTTTTGGGATAGACTTTTTATTGTCCCAGGCGTTCGTGTCGAAGATCATAGTTTGTTTGATACGGAAGTCTCTCCTAAAGTGTCAGGTGCTTTCTGGGTTTTCCCTGGTATGACCAAGCTTCGTGCCAGTTGGGGAGAAGGTTTTCGAGCTCCTAGTGTGAATGAACTTGTTTACCCGAGTTTTGGAAATTTGGCGTTAGAGGCTGAACAATCTAAAGGGTGGGAAGTAGGGCTTGAACAAACTTTTTTTGAACAAAGAGTGGGATTCGATGTGGCTTACTTTCAAAATGATTATGATGATTTGATTGATTTTGAAGTAATTTCAATCGATCCATTCATTGGGCATGCCAATAATATTTCAGCGGCCAGTATTAATGGTGTTGAACTTTCTGGTTTTGTGAAGCCATGGACTTGGATGACGCTTCGAGGAAGTTGGACACATTTGGATGCCCAGAACGACATTACAGAGGCACGTTTACCTCGTCGTCCGAATGATCAGGGCTCTGTTGGATTTTCGATTACATGGTGCAAATGGATTTGGGCTTCAGATGTTACTTTGGTGGGAGAACGCGATGATTTTGGAACCAGTCTAGCGGGCTATGCCAAAGTGGATACGGCTCTTTCTTATCAATGGAATGAACATTTTAAACCTTATGTAAAAATTGAAAATCTTTTGGATGATGACTATGAAGAAGCCTCAGGGTTCCCTGCTCCAGGAATATTGGCGTTTGGGGGTGTGAAGGCAGAGTTCTAACTACAGTAGATCGTAATTAGAAATTCATATTTCGTAAAAAAAGATTTATGTTTTTGTAACTAACTACGATTTACGGACTACGAAATACGGTATTTGAATGAAAATGCTTGTCTCTATTGGCTTATCTACATTTTTTCATGCTTTAGGGGTAGGAGGAGTTATTTTTTTTGCTTCTTCATCCCTAAAGACTTCTCTTGTTCAAACGGGCGATGGAAGTGTTGAAATGGAGTTTGTTGTAAAGGAGAATCAGAGTCAAGCTCGAAGAACCAAGCTGTGCAAAAATTCTCAAATTTATTCTTCGAGCAAAGTCGAGAAGATAGATTTGAACTCAGGTCAAACCATAAACAGCAGTTCTCGACAGGCTTTTGCAGTCCCTGTGGGACAGGCTCGAACAATAAAAATACCGTTTTCGCACAGCTTGGGTATAGACATGTCTTTTATCCCAATGCCTTCAGACTCCGATATTTTCTTTGAGAAAAGAACAGATGCTTTTTTTTCTACTCACCCTGATCCCAATGAAAAAGATCAGAATTTGGAAGAAGAGCAAACTCAAAATCAAAAGAAAAAAGAAATATCAGAGCATAAGAAGCAAAATGATCAGTCTCATAAATTCCAAGCGCAATCTTATGTTGTTCCTTTACCACAAGTGTCAGGGGCTTGGGTTTTGTTAGATCAGAAAGAAGGTCTTTACCCTCCACCGAGATATCCGAGGCTTGCCATATTGAATGGTTGGGAAGGAGAAACCATTGTTCAACTAGATATTAACTCCCAGGGAGAAGTTTCAAATGTTCTCATCATTCAATCTTCTGGTTATTCGATTTTAGATGAAGCCGTTATAAAAACACTTCGGGCATGGCGTTTTGAAAAGGCGAGTCCTCGCGTTCTGGAGATTCCTGTGAAATTTGTGCTCAAAAAGGAAATAGGCAATCAAATTAAATCGGACTCATAGATTTGCAAATAACAGATTACGATTTAATAAATATTTTTATTCTCTTCATGGCTTCTTTGAGTTTCTCAAAGCTTGTGGCGTAGGAGATTCGTACAAAGCCTTCTCCCGAAGGTCCGAAAGCAGTGCCTGGAACAAGGGCAACCTTTTGCTCTTCAAGCAAACGTTTGGCAAAATCCATAGAGTTAATGCCTGTTTTTTGAATAGATGGGAAGGCATAGAAAGCCCCCTCAGGTGTATGACAATCCAGGCCCATTTCATTCAGACTTTCGATGACAAAATTTCTGCGCTGTTCATATTCTTTTTTCATAGATGAAATGGCTGTTTGGCCATTTTTTAAAGCTTCACAGGCAGCCCATTGTCCCATGATGGGAGCGCACATAATGGTATATTGATGGATTTTAGTCATAGCTGCAATCCAGTCTTGGGGACCAGCAGCATAACCAATGCGCCAACCCGTCATGGCATAACCTTTGGAGAAGCCATTCAAAAGTAATGTACGTTCTTTCATTCCAGGAAAGCTTGCAAAAGAAGTATGAGGCTTCTCGTAAGAGAGGTCGCTATAAATCTCATCACTGATGACATACAAATCCATTTTTTTTGCTGTCTCGGCTAATTTGCCAAGTTCGTTTTTGTCATAAGAAGCACCTGTGGGATTAGAGGGATAATTAAAAATCAGGGCTTTGGGTTTTTCTTTTGAAGTTTTTTCAATATCTTTCGGCTGAACTTTAAATCCATTTTCTCTTTGTGTAGGAATATAAATAGGATCACCCCCAGCAAGATACACCATAGGATGATATGACACGTAGCAAGGTTCTGGAATGATGACCTTTTCCCCAGGATTTAAAAGGGCACGAATCGCCAGATCCATGGCTTCACTGACGCCAACCGTAATTAAAATTTCATTTTCAGGGTCATAATCGAGGCCAAAATTTTTCTTAAGATGTTCGACAATGGCCTTACGCAATTCTAAAAGCCCTTTATTAGAAGTATAAGTGGTGTGGCCATGTTCAATGGAAAAAATGGCAGACTCACGAACAGACCAAGGCGTGTCAAAATCGGGTTCTCCGACGCCGAGTGAAATAATGTCTTTCATCCCAATTACCAAATCAAAAAAAGCCCGAATGCCTGATGGAGGAAGGGCTTCAACACGAGTAGAGATGGGGATATTTTTTTGTTCTTTCATGAGTTTATATATTCAATGATGAGTTTTTAGAATGAAATCGCCATTCTTTTTTCGCCTTCTGCTTTTAAAAGCATATCACCATCTTCTTTATATTTCTTTAATAAGAAGTGAGTGACGGTTCCATGAACGCTTCCAAGAGTCGATAATTTTTCAGAGACAAAAGAAGCAACAGATTGGAGATCTTTCCCTTCAACCGTGACGAGTAAATCATATCCTCCGGACATGAGATAACAACTTTTTACTTCTGGAAAATTGTAAATTCTTTGTGCAATCGCGTCAAATCCCACATCTCTTTGAGGTGTGACTTTGACTTCGATGAGAGCACGGACTTCAGAGCTGGTTCTTACCAATTCTTTATTAAGAACTGTTTTATATCGGAGAATGACCCCTTCTTTCTCATATTTTTGAATGAGTTTTTTTATTTCGGCGACGCTTTTTTTTGTCATCTTAGCGATTTCTTCGGCAGAAACGCGAGCATCTTTTTCCAAAATTTCTAGAATAGGGTCCATATTTCCTCCATTTAAGTATTAGAAACATAACATATCAAAAAAATATAATAAAATCAATAAATAGATGTAATATGCTCTATATCAAGTAATTAAGAAAATTAATATTTTTTATTGGAGGTTTGACTTCTCTTTGTTGATATGGCATATATATGGGTGCGAAAATTACCTCATAAAAGACCTTTATTCCTGATGAAAAATAACCAGATATTAAAGATATGGGTGCTGCTTTTCTTTGTTTTTAACCAGCTTTCTCAAGATGCTTGTGCTCTTCTTGAGGAAAGTCATAATTCATTGGGTACAAATACATTAAATAGCAGTTTAATCTCTAAAAGAGAGTTTTCACTTCCTTCGGAACTAGGGAATATTCAAAAATCCTGGGGTGTTTTGTCTCATGATTCTGCCCCTTGGGTGATTCATATTCAAGATCTTCATGTGGATGTTCAGGCCCAAAAACATATTTCTCAAATTTTAGAACGGATTTATAGTTTTCTCGAAAGTAATGCACCGGGTGAAATTGAAAAAGGTATTTTAATTGGGATGGAGGGAGCAACGGGCCCTATTGATTCTCGGTTTTTTTCGAGTTTTCCCGAACGACAGATTAAAGAAGATGCGGCTGATTATTTTTTGAGTAAAGCTAAATTTACAGGTCCAGAATTTTTCTCCATTATTCATCCAGAGTGGAAACCAGAAATTTTTGGGATAGAGGATGAAAAGATTTATTTGGAAAATAAAGCAGCATATCAATCTTGTGCAGCTTTTCAAAAGCAGGCAAAGCATTGGTTGAAAAATTGTGAAGCAAAGAACAGAGATTCTTTAAAAAATATTTCTCCTGACCAACAGGCTTTTCTTGAAAAGTACAGCAGCTATCAAAGAGGTAAGATTTCTTTTAAAAGTTATTTAAAATTTCTTTTTAAACTAAAAAATTTATCCTTCGAGCGAGAGCCCCGATGTACATCGGGGCTGAGTCGAGAAGCCAGTTTCAAACTCAACTTATATCAAATGTATGGTTCTCGACGAGCTCGAACAGTAACAAATGTAGTTTTCTTACATCCATATTCTTCCCAGAACTCTTCTTTCCCACATCTAAACTGTTTTCAAAAAATGATGCAGCTACAGAAAAAATTGAAACCAGATGAAATTGAAAAAGAAAGAAATTTGCTCAATAAAAAACTTAGTAAGCAACTCCCTCGAGAGGAACTTCAAGAATGGATTCGCAAGGGCTTGGAATATCGACTGGGGCGTATAAAAGACGATGTTTATTTTGAATATATTAAAAGCTTGGTGGGGGAAGAAACACTTAAATCTTATCCCGCTTTGTCTCAATATATTGACTTTGTGAAGTTAGAGAAAACGATCGATCAGGCCGGGATTTCTAAGGAAATAAAGCAATTAGAGATACTAGTAGTAAATCAGCTGTTTCAGACCTCTGAAGAAAAACAGTTTTGGAAAATGATTCAGTTCGCTTCTCTTATTGAAAAACTTATTGCATTAAAATTTAATCGAGATGAATTAAAAGAATTTCAAAAAACAAAAGATGAAAAAATATTATGGTTAGAAAAAATAGCAGGCCCTGTCCCTTTTGATCTTTCCCCTTTTGAGAAATTTTACGAGTTAGCTCAAAAAAGAGATCATATCCTTTATGAAAATACATTGAAAAGAATGAAAGAAACAAACCGATCGGTTGTCGTTCTTGTGACGGGAGGTTTTCACACAGATTCTTTCACACAATTTTTTGAGAATGAAAAAATTTCATATACCGTTATTACGCCTCAAACCCAAGGGGTGGATCAGAAAACAGAAGCCTTGTATCGAGCTCGAATGTTGGGGAAGACTTCAGCGTTTGAGCAAAAGCTCACTTCTACTTCCCATACACTTCATCAAGGCTCTCTTCTTCATGCTCTCGTTGGGAATGCCGATGTAGCAAAAGAATTAGAAGCAGCTCTTCGCGCCGAATTTGAAATAACGGCAGGGGGAGAGGCAATGGTAGAAAGCGTTTCTAATATTGCGGAAGTTTTAGCAAAACGCCATGGGGCCTTAAAAGATGCTTTCCCTGATATGGCTGATTTAGAGTTTTTTT
>JAYRIK010000066.1:0-7795 GCA_041906865.1 Candidatus Auribacterota bacterium | reverse complement strand
CTGATCTATATTGATCGGCATTTGGTGCATGAAGTGACAAGCCCTCAAGCTTTCGATGGACTTCGTATGACACACCGAAAAGCACGTCGTCCAGAGCTTACTTTTGCCACGATGGATCATAATGTTCCAACTGATTCTCGTTCTGAAATTAAAGACCCTATTTCAAAGGCTCAAATCGAAGCCCTTTCCAAAAATTGCAAAGAATTTGGAATTACGCTTTATGAGCTTGGGAGTGATCGCCAGGGAATTGTGCATGTCATTGGCCCAGAACTCGGGATTACGCTTCCTGGAACGACTATTGTTTGCGGAGATTCTCATACATCTACGCATGGGGCGTTTGGGGCTTTGGCTTTTGGAATTGGAACCTCGGAAGTGGAGCATGTGCTGGCCACGCAATGTTTGCCTCAGAAAAAAGCCAAAACTTTCAAAGTAGAATTTTTTGGAAAGTTAAAGCCTTATGTTACGGCCAAAGATATGATTTTAAAACTGATTGGCCAAATTGGAACAGCAGGTGCAACCGGTTATGTTTTGGAATATATGGGAGAAGCCATTCGAAGTCTTTCCATGGAAGCACGCATGACTGTTTGCAATATGAGTATTGAAGCAGGTGCCAGGGCTGGTTTGATTGCGCCTGATGAAATCACTTTTGATTATTTTAGAAAAGTAGAGCGGCCCTTTGCACCAAAAGCAGAAGCCCTAGAAAGAGCGATCGCATTTTGGAAAACTTTGCCGTCGGATCCTGATGCAAAATTTGATCGTGAACTTCATATGGATGCATCAGCATTGGCTCCTCAAGTGACTTGGGGAACTAGTCCGGGAATGGTTACAGATATTACCAACCGTGTCCCTGAGCCAGATCGTGTTCCGGGTTATGCTAAGAAAGATGTGGAACAGGCATTAGAATATATGGGTCTTAAACCTGGTATGCCCATGGAAGATATTAAAGTAGATACTGTTTTTATTGGAAGTTGTACGAATGGGCGTATCGAGGATTTGAGAACTGCGGCTAAGATTTTCAAGGGTAAGAAAGTTGCTAAGAATGTAAAAACCCTCATTGTTCCTGGATCCGAAAAGGTTCGCCATCAAGCTGAATCAGAAGGATTGCATGAGATTTTTCTAGCAGCAGGATGCGAATGGCGTTTTGCAGGTTGCAGCATGTGTTTGGGAATGAATCCAGATCAATTGAAGCCTCAAGAGCGCTCTGCTTCTACTTCGAACAGAAATTTTGAAGGTCGTCAGGGCAAAGGTGGACGTACGCATTTGGTCAGTCCTGAAATGGCTGCTGCGGCTGCTATCGCTGGACATTTTGTCGATATAAGAAATTGGAAATAATAGAAATGAAATCATTTAAAAATCATCGGGGTTTGATCGCAACATTGGACAAAGCCAATGTGGATACAGATCAGATTATTGCTAAACAATTCTTGAAAAAGATTACGCGTACGGGTTTTGGTGAACATCTTTTTCATGATTGGAGATATTTGCCTGATGGAAAACTTAATCCAAAGTTTGAATTGAATGAAGATCGTTTTAAAGGTGCTACGATTTTAGTGGCTCGGAATAATTTTGGTTGTGGTTCAAGTCGTGAACATGCGGTATGGGCCATTGACCAGTACGGTTTTCATGTGGTAATTGCACCCAGTGTTGACCGTGATGGAAGTTTTATTCCTGGCTTTGCAGATATTTTTAGAAATAACAGTTTAAAAAATGGTCTTTTGACGATTGAGTTAAAAGAAGCCGAAGTTGAAGAAATCTTTCAAATGGTATCTCGATTCAAGGGCTTGGAAGCTTCTGTGAATCTTGAACATCAGAGTGTTACCCTCCACTTATCTGAAGAAATCTCATTTCATTTTGAAATCGATCCTGCCATCAAACATCGCCTGATTCATGGTTTAGATGATATTGGTATTACGCTTCAACATGAGAAGGATATTACGGCATTTGAAAAGCATCACAACGTGCAGATTTAAAAGTCTGATGAAAAAGACCAATCTGCTTTGTTACATACTGCGCTCCTTCGTGCGACGTATAAGAAAACATACGTCTCCTCAGTCGCTTGCATGTGCCTCGCATCTTAGCCTTTTTGATCAGACTCAGGTCCTATCTTAGACTTGGCTTTTTAAGCTCTGCAACTATGAAATCGCTTTTATCGCTGTTTCAACAAGTTTCATCAGTGGTGCTTGGAAAACTCCGAGGAAGATAATGCCACAAATTGATAGGTAGATTGCTGCTTTGGTGAGGGGATTGATTGGAATCGTATGATCTGCTATGGGTTTATCCAAATACATTTGTTTGACGATCATCAGATAATAATAAAGAGAAATAACCACACTTAAAGCTCCAATGATGGCAAGCCAAATCATTCCTTTTTGAACGACAGAACTGATTAAAAGAAATTTTCCAAAGAAACCAGAAAGAGGAGGCACCCCCGCTAAACTCATGAGTGCGATAAGCATTGCAGCTGCAAGAAGAGGAGATCGCACAGAAAGGCCAGAGAAATGGCTTATTTCATCAGTGTCAGAATTTTTGGAAACAAGAGTAACAACAAGAAAGGCTCCCAGGTTTGTAAAAAGATAAGAGAATAGATAGTAAATAACTCCAGTTGTTCCTAAGGGTGAACCTGACGCTAAGCCCATTAAAAGATATCCTGCATGTCCAATGCTGGAATACCCAAGTAAACGTTTAATATTCTTTTGAGGAAGAGCACCTAAATTTCCATAAATCAATGTCATTGCTGAAAGCACGCTGAGAAGCAATGCTTTTTCATGTTCAAAATGGGGGAAAAGATGCAAGACTCTTAAGAAAAACAAAAAGCCAGCTGTTTTAGATCCTACAGATAAAAAAGCTGTGACAGGTGTGGGTGCTCCCTCGTAGACATCCGGTACCCAAAATTGAAAGGGGACAGAAGCAATTTTAAATCCGATTCCTGAAAGAATCAGAAGGAAACCGAAAAGAACTCCTTTTGAGGAGAAGCCTTCTCTTAATAAATATTCTGTGATGGAGGCAAAATTTGTACTGCCGGTGATTCCATACATGAAGCTGATGCCATAGAGTAGAAATCCTGAAGAAAGGGCTCCCAAAATCAAATATTTAAGACCTGCTTCAGTCGATTTGGGATCTGTTCTTAAATAAGCGGTCATAATATAAAAAGAAACGGTGATGAGTTCCAGAGAAACGAAAAGAAGAATGAAGTTGCCTGCTGAAGCCATGAAAATCATACCCAAGGCAGCCAGAAGAATTAAAAGATAGAACTCAGCCTGGCCACGCTCAAGTCGCTCAATATAATTTTGAGACATGATTAAAATAAAAAAGGTAGTCAGAAGAAAAAAGATTTTAAAGAGATGAGAAAGTTTATCTTGAAGAAAGCTCCCCCAAAAGAAAATGCCTTCATTTCCCCAATTAAAAATTTGAAGAATAAAAAGTATGCTCACCAAACCAATGCACCAGCTGCCTAACTTACTTTTTTCTTTAAAGAAAAGATCTAAAACAAGAAAAACGAGTATTCCGGCACTTAAGGCCAGTTCAATTCCAAAATGAGAGAAAATATTTAAAAGATTCATACCCACAAGCCCTTTGTTTTTTGTGAATCTTCTAAAGTAGGGATGGTTTTGTTTTGAACTAAAATTCTCTCCACTGTTTTTGAAGAGCGTTCGAAAATTAAATGGGTTGAATCATCGATGATGCGAGTGAGAAGAGAAGGCACAAATCCAATCAGAATAAGGGCTATAATTAAAAGTCCAAAAGGTAATTTCTGAAAAATAGTTTTTGCATCTTGAAGCTCTGACCATCTGGGATTGAGTGGGCCAAAAAACACATGGCGTAGCATTCTTAAAAGATAAGTAGCTGTAATGACAATTCCAAAAATAGCAAGAATGCTGAAGAAGGGTCGACTTTCCCAAGCTCCTAGGAAAATCATGATTTCAGAAACAAAATTAGCAAATCCAGGAAGTCCACTGGAAGCCATAGCTGCAATACTGAAGCAGGTTGCAATGAAGGGTAGTTTTTTAGCTAAACCTCCCAGTTCTGAGACGATGCGGGTATGTGTTTGTTCATAGCAAAAACCGATCAGAGCAAATGTCAAGGCAGCCATAATGCCATGAGAGAATATAAGAAGCACTGCACCATTGAGCCCATTGGGATTCAAGCAGGAGATTCCCAAAAGGACATATCCCATATGGCTGCAACTAGAATATCCCACAATAAATTTCATATCTTTTTGAGCCATGGCGACCCATCCACAATAAACAATATTAATGACCGCCAAGGTCGCTAAGGTGTTGGACCAATATTGAGCCCCCTCAGGTAAAAGATTAATAGCAATTCGAATAATGGCAAAGGCTCCCAATTTTTTAAGGACACCTGCATGAAGCATACTAACAGCAGAAGGAGCTGCTGCATAACCCATGGGGGACCATGTATGAAAAGGCCAAAGAGAGGTGATGACTCCAAAGCCCACCATCAAAACCGGAAATAAAAATCTCTGAAGATGAGGACTGAGAGGGTGCAAGGCCAAATGCTTTTCCAACTCAATTAAATTGAAAGAAGAGATACCTGTTGAAAAATAGAGAACTAAAAGAGCTACGAATGCCAGGACAGCACCTGTTGAAATATAAAGCGTCAATTTCATGGTGGCGTATTCTTTGTTGGTGCTTCCCCAAATTCCGATGAGGGGATACATGGGAATCACAGCCATTTCATAAAAGAAATAAAAGAAGAATAAATCAAGAGACATGAAAACCCCATAAATACTGGCAATGAGGGCTAGGAAAAAGATGAAATATTCTTTAATGCGAGTTTTAATCGAGTAAGAAACCAGAACAGCTGTAAAAGCACAAAATCCCTGAAGGAGTAGCATCACGACTCCAATGCCATCCACCCCGACTTGGTACGAAATGCCCAAAGAAGGAAGCCATGCCATATGATCAATAAATTGATATCCACCTAAAATACGATCATATTTTGCCCAGACGACCATGGAGATAATCCATGGAATCAGTGTTGCAATGGATGCAATGCGGCGAATCCATTTTTCATTTTCTTTTGGTGTAAAAAGAATGGCCAACATTCCCAAAAGGGGAGAAAGAAGTATATAAGTTAATAAGCCCATAAATTCCTTTTATCTCAATATCATCACAAACACAATTGCTGTAATTCCGGCAAAAAAGATCAAAGCATAAGTCTGTACACGACCGGTTTGACAGAATCTTAAAATCTCTCCACATGCTCGTGTTGTGCGTGCGGTTCCATTTACTCCAAAACGAATAATTACATTCTGATCAAAAAGGTTACAGAGAATGGCGATGGTTTGCTGAACACGATCCACTATCCATTGATAAATTTCATCAATGAAGTATTTTTTATAAAGAATTTGATATGGAAAATGAAAAATTGCTTTTAATTTTTTTGCTCCTTGTCCATCTCGAATCATATAAAGAAAATAAGCGAAGCCCAAAGCTGTGAGAGCCGAAATTTGAGAAATAAGAGCGATATTCCAATTAATGGAAGCATGTCCTTCAGAAGCAAGCCCCGTGATGAAGTGAGGAATACCTATAAATCCTGAGAATAAAGCTCCCAAAGTTAAAAAGATCAAAGGTCCTTTCATAACCCATCCTGATTCATGGGCATGATGATGAGCTTTAGAGGGGCCTAGAATTGCAACGAAGCAAGCCCTGCCCATATAAAAGGAAGTCATCCAGCTCGTGATAGAAGCAATGATATATAGAAAAAAACTCTTATGATAAGCCGTGAGCAAAATTTCATCTTTGCTCCAAAATCCACTCAATGGGAAAAAACCGCAAAGAGCCAAAGATCCGATTAAGAAAGTGATAGAGGTGATGGGCATTTTCTTTAAGAGTTTGCCCATGTTCCAAATATTTTGGGTGTGAAGAGCATGAATGATGCTTCCTGCCCCTAAGAAAAGGAGGGCTTTGAAAAAAGCATGTGTGGCAAGATGAAACATACCTGCTGTTTTTCCACCTAAACCCATGGCCATTACCATGAGACCCAATTGACTGAGTGTGGAATAAGCAAGAATGCGTTTAATATCATTTTGAACCAGGGCAAGACTGGCTGCAAAAATACTTGTGAATGCACCCACATAGGAAATGATTTGCATTGCTTCAGGTGAAACTTCAAATAGAAAAAAGAGTCGAGCGAGAAGATAAATGCCAGCAGCGACCATGGTGGCTGCATGAATCAATGCACTCACAGGTGTGGGGCCTTCCATGGCGTCTGGGAGCCACACATGCAACGGAAATTGTGCAGATTTCCCTAGAACTCCGCAGAAAATGAGAAGACCGATGAGAGTCAATAATCCAGCAGAGACAAGTCCTTGATGGATCAGTTGAGGAAAAAGATGTTCAATTTTTAAAAAATTAAAAGTTTTTGGGGTTGTTCCAAATCCTGAAATCATCCAACACATTAAAATCCCAATCACAAATCCGAAATCACCCACACGATTGACCAAGAAAGCTTTATTCCCAGCATCCGCAGCCGAATCTTTCTCAAACCAAAAGCCAATTAAAAGATAAGAACTGGCTCCCACCAATTCCCAGAAAATAAAAGTTTGTATTAAATTATTTGAGAGAATAATACCAAGCATTGAAAATGCAAAAAGACTTAAAGACGCAAAGTAGCGAGGTTGACTTTGATCTTCAGACATATAACCAAGAGAATAAATGAAAATAGCGCTTCCAATCCCTGTTACGATTAAAAGCATAAGAATAGAAAGGGGATCTAATAGAATGCCAAATTCAATTTGAAGAGACAAAAGAGAAAGCCAATTTAAATGGTATTCAAGAATTTGACCAGGAGAATGCAATGCTTGTAAGAAAACATTCAAAGAACAAACAAAAGAAATCAAAAGACCTAAGATGGCAATAAAACCACTTAGCTTTTTATTTTGCAATGTTCCAAGTGTAATCACAAGGCATGCAATTAAAGGAGAAAATAAAATAATCCAACCCATATGCGTTACCATCGCAGCATCTTAATCTGACTCGTATCGACAGATCGTTTGTTTCTAAAAAGTACAATTAAAATAGCTAATCCCACTGCAACTTCTGCCGCAGCGACTGTAATAATAAAAAATACAAAGATTTGACCTTCTAAGTTTCCCAAAAATCTTGAGAAAGCTACAAAAGATAAATTGGCTGCATTGAGCATGATTTCTAGAGAAAGAAGAATCATCAGCGCATTGCGTCGAATTAAAACTCCCATGACACCAATGGCGAATAAAATGCCGCTTAATATTAAATAATGGTTTAGGGAGATCATGATTGCCAATTCCTCTTAGACAATACCGTTGTTCCTAAAATAGCGGATAGAAGAAGAAACGAAATAACTTCAAAAGGTAAAAGGTGTTTTGAAAAAAGCAGAGAACCTAGAGCTTGAGTGGTTCCCTCGCTTAATGTTTCTTGTGCTTTAGCTGGGATGATATGGCTTAAAACCAAATAAAGTTCACAGATAAAAACGAGGCTTAGTGGAATAGCAAACCATCGAGACGGTCCGACGCGGAAAGAGTCGTCTCCTTCTTGGTCTAAATTGAGGAGCATGACCACAAAAAGGAAAAGAACAAGAATGGCTCCGGCATAAACAATGATCTGAATGGCTGCAATGAAATAGGCATGGAGCATGATGTAGAGAGAAGCCAGCGCAAACATAGTAAGAACAAGAAAAAGCACGCTATAGATAGGATGGCGTGAAAAAATAACCAGTAAAGCTGTGGTGACAGCCAATGTGGCAAATGAATAGAAAAGAATTGTTTCTAACATGAAAGAAATACCTTTTGTTCTTT
>JAYRIK010000065.1:0-13492 GCA_041906865.1 Candidatus Auribacterota bacterium | reverse complement strand
TCAAAAAATTCTTTTAGATGTTGGTGCAATAGTGAGAGGCAATATTAGTGAATTTATGAAATTTCCAGGTTTTGCCTCGCAATATCCCACATCTAATCTTGCAAAACAAATTGAGGCCTCTTTAGTTAAATTGGAAACTTGGTCTGGTCAAGCAATAATAGGGCAACAAGGCGGTCTCATTGGAAAGCTGTATTTAGATCCGGATTTTCAGGAGGTAGTAACGGGAGGTGTTATAGCTACAGAATCAAATGGTGTAGTCACTTTTACGACGGTGGATGGTCATAAACTTTTTTCTCGTGAGGGGCAAACAGAGAATCTTCGATTAGAAGACGAAGCAATAACTTTTTCATTTAATAATTGGTTCAATCAATTAGATCTACAAACTCGAGCAAATTTTGATAGAGAAATTCAAGAAGACTCTCCGTTAAGAAACTACTTTCGTGCTTTTCTTACGCGTAGCCAAGTAAAAATTCTGCCTGAGAATTCAGCTGTGAAAGGATTTTCTAATGGCAAGGTTCTTTATTTAACAAGAGAACTTTTGGATGATCCTATCGCCTTGTTTCATGAATTGTGTGAAGGATATTTTTATTTGCATCCCAAAGAACTTCCAGAAGGTGTAACTGCCCATACTTATTTAAGAGGTGTGGGAAAAGATGTAAGAAATTTACCTGATATAGAGAGATATACGAGTATTAAATCTTACCTTCAATATATTCTGTCCCTGCTTCCCATATTTCAATATACGCGAGATGAAGCTTTTATCAGATACATTAAATCACAACTTCCCTTGGATCGTCAAAATGAAGCAGAATTTGCATTAATTAGATGGAATGCAATGAGAATAGATAAAACACGTACAGGTCGAACCTTGCTTTATGGTTTGCAGGATCGCATCTTTGGAGAAGAGGAAAATAATTCATTAGGAAATAGAATGAAAGAAATGGCTGCTGAAAGAGAAGCCGAGCGACAAAGAAAGATTGCAGCTGAAAATTTAAGAGCCCAAGAAAGGTTAAGGGAATTACTTCACATAATGGATGAAGCTGAGGCGTCATTTCAAAGAGAACAATATCAACAGTGTATTGATAGATGCCATGCATTTGTTGAAGCTATGAGAAAAGAATTCTCAGTGGAAATAGAACTCATTCATAAAGCAGAAAAATTGATTATAAGAGCCCAAGGTCGTGTCAGATCTGCGACTTTACGTGAGCAAAATCCGCAAGAAGATTACGTAAATAATTATGTTGTTTATCATGGTACAGTGCCAGAGAACATGGAAGCTATTGCACGTGAAGGTATGACAGCTTTTTACGAACCAGGTAGTCCAATCTTTGCTATATATGGAACGCCAGATCCGCAATTGGCGCACGATCATGTTGTTAAGAATGGTGCTCATGATAAAGTTGCTGAGGTTAATGCTCAACTGAGTCGTATTCCTATTATTTTAGTGCTGCGCATTCCCAAAAATTGGGCCAGAGCGCAAGCAGGTATGACAGAAAAAAGTTTGGGAGAACTTGAAGTCAATCTCAAAGAGGAATTTGGAACTGATGGATTTCCTCTTCCTATGAGAGATATTCCCCATGAGTTTATTTTTGTGAAAACTGGGCAAGGAATAATTCCGATCAGAGAATATATGAAGCAATCTCAAAATCTGATATCAATATCTTCAGGTGTTTCTCAGTTTTTAGAGGGAGCCAACTCTGTAGGTCTCATTGGAAAAGTATTTTTGGATAGTGAGGCCAAGCAAGTAGCAACAGGACCGATCACTGCAACGGAAGATGTGAATGGAGTAGTGAGTTTCACAACAACAGAGGGTGCCAAACTCTATACTGAAGATGGCCAAGAGGCTCGGGCAAAGGTCTTACGCGAAGAGCAGCCATTAACATTTGAGCAATTAGGCGTTGTGTCTGGAGTTCTGACACCAGGTTTTGAAGCTCATATTCGAAGTGTTCTGGATAAACCAATTAAGGTTCTTGCAGAGGATTCTGATGTGGATGGTTTTTCAGGAGGAGAAGTAATTTATTTAAAAGAATCTTTACTCAAAAATCCTATCGCGTTTTTTCATGAATTAGCGCATGGCTATTTTGCTTTGCATCCAAAAGAACTTCCAGAAGGTGTAACTGCCCATACTTATTTAAGAGGTGTGGGAAAAGATATTAGAAATTTGCCTGATGTTGATCAATATGCTGATGCTGAAGCCCTCATCAAATATCTTCAATCACAACTTCCCAAAGATCGTCACAACGAAGCTGAGTTTGCATTGATTCGCTACAATGCAAGTAGAATAGATAAAAAACCTACAGGTCGTGCTTTGCTTTATGGCTTACAAGATGAGATCTTTGGGGAAGAAGCGAATAATGGTTTTACAGATGAGATTGCAGCTGAAAAGAAAATAGACGAAACAATCCGTGGATCCATTCCTAATGTAAACGTATCCACGACAACTACATTCGGGGATGAAGGAAAAAGAGGAATCGAGGAGGAGACTCAAGAATCTGACCAAGAAGTCGAAGCTCTTCTCCAAGAAAAAAGTACACTTGCCTTTACAGATAATTCCAGCGGGACAGATGCAATTGATCAGCGTTTAAGGGCTTATGCTAAAAAGGCGAATAAGTCTTATATACGTGTGAATTTGAGAGATTTGGATGAGATGAATGCTTTGATCACGCATGTGATTGTAAATGAAGATGGAACTTATGAGTCTCGGCCAGGTCTTTTGATTGAAGTGATTCGTGCAGGTGGGATTGTATTTATTGATTATCAAGATGCTCATCCTCAAGCTGCAATACAGCTTAATTCTCTTTTTGATGCACAAGGATATTTGACCAGTAAATGGGGAAAAGTTGAAGTGTCCGAGGCTTTGAAAATTGTGGGTGCTATGCCCACTTCTCAAATTCGCATGTTTGATACTTCGATTTATTCGCGCTTTCGCAATCAATTGGATTTGGACTGGAGATTGAATGAAGTTCTGAATATTTCAGAAGCTCCTAAAGATTTGGATGGAGTAGAAGTTGAGCTTTATGAATCTTCTTTTTATGATGAGACGTTGATTGGGAGTTTTTATTTAAATACAGATGGAAAGATAGTTGTACGCAAAGGAAAATTGATTGAAGCAATTGAAAATGGAAAGCCTTTGATTATCCAAGGAGGGCTTTGGGATAACGAAGGTTTTGTGAGATTTCTTCGACAAGTTATTCAGGATGGCGGAATAGAATTTAATGGGAAATTTTATGCTTTGCCTCGAGATTTTAAAATATTCAAGAGAAAGACGAAATATGAAGAAGGCGTATCTGAAAAGAGGATTGAAGACGATTCTGTTATTCCAGAGAATAAACCTGTATGGATGATTAATCAAGCTGTGCAGGATATTTTATTTTCTAGTGTGAGAATAGATAATGCAACGGGAAAAATGGTTCAGGAGTCTGGGATACTCGATCAAGATGAAGGTCCCATTTGTCTTTGGGTGACAAGTCACTTAAGCGATTGGGTGTGGCATCGCATCATGCATTCCAAACGCCCCATTCAGATTTGCTTAGCTCCAGGTGTTGATGTTCCTCTTGTTTACCAAAAATATTTTGAAGGAAAAATGCGATTAAAAAGTGAGGTTTATCCAAGTGATTGGGATAATGTTAAAACATTAAAAACTATTGTTGTCGATGGTAGTGATAAAGCTTTTGTTCTTGCTAAATTGACTCAGGAATATCCAAATCATGTGGTTTATCCTATAACTCCTGTGACCAGTGTTTCAGATATTACAAGTTCCATTGAAATCGAGAAAGGCAGACATTTTCAATCTCAAGCTAAACAAATTTTAGAAGATTTGAGAGCTGGGAAAACAGTGATTCTTGAGGGGATAGAACGCAATCCAGAATTGGGCCAACATCTTTCAACCCTTTTCTTGTCGACCCCTTATTTGATGACAAATGGTAAAAGGATTGATTTGAAAGAACTTCCGGGTCGACTGATTTTAGTAGGCCCTTTAGGGCTTTATCCTCATGCAAGAGATAAAGCGATTCTTTCACCCCAAGAAGGCGAAATCAAAGAGATCGTTCAAAGAGAATTTAATAGAGATATAGGGTTCTCGACAGGCTCGAACAGTAATTTAACTTATTCTTCGAGTGAGGCCGAAGGGCGAGTCGAGAAGTTATCAACAGAAGTTATTTCAGATTCAGATTATAGTGCCTTACAAGAACTCATGAAGGAATTGGAAAGTACCTGCGGTATTTCTCCTTCTGAGATGAAAAACCGTCTAGAAAGAGGTGGAATTAAATATGCTTTTCCTGTGCTGGGAGATGGAGAAGACTTGAAGCGTCTTTATCCCGAACGCTTTGGTTGGGGACTTGCACAAATGCATCAATTGTGTCGATATCGTCAAGTCACAGGTCGCTTAGGTCCCGAAGGTTGGCGTGAGGCCATTGAGGCCATGATCATTTCTCGTTATGAAGATTTTCCAGAGTTAGCTGCATTCATGCGTGTACAAATGCGATTAAAGTTTCCTATTAAAGATGGGCGTCGTGGAATTGATGGGAAGAAGTTGAAGAACATTACCAATGAAATTGTTTATCCTATGACCATGCAAGATCGTCATTGGCAATTGGTGGATGCCATGAGTGATGAACTTTTGGTGGAGCAGAAAATACCTGCTTCTTTTCTCTCCCAACTTGAAGAGCGTGAATCAGCACTGAATCAAATCCGATATGCGCAAATCGGAAATGCTGAGAGTAAAGAAAAGGCGGATTTTTATAGGGCGAAGTATGGGATAAAAGAAATTCCAGAAAAATATACTGTAATAGACTTTCCCTCCCCTTTAGTTCAAAGGGGAGATGGAGGAGTTATTACAAATGAAGTAACTCCCCCAACCCCTCTTAGTTTAAGAGGGGAGGAATATATAGACTCCATTCAAGCCCGTGAAGAAAAATGTGTTCGTCTCTTAGAAGTTTATCCTGCTATTTTCTTACGAGGTCCTCCAGGTGTTGGAAAAAGCTATTTGAGTCAGCAGTTGGCAGAGCGCTTAAAACTTAAGAATTATGGCCCTGTTTCGGTCGGAGCCGATATCTCTGAAGAAGATGTTCTGGTGAGTCGGCAATTTAATTCAGAAGAAGGTGCACTTGTTGAGCTTTTGCAAGTGATTGCCAAATGGGCTTTAGATCCTAAAGGTGGACTTCTCACCATTGATGAAGCTAATCTCTCTCATCCTGATTTCTGGTCTTTCTTTGGAGGTGTTTTTTCTAAAAAACCTTTTGTTTGGATCAATGGTACGCAACATTTTCTCTCTCCCCAGCACAAAATTGTTTTTACAGGCAATCAAGAGAAAATGACTGGCCGTCGTTTTCAAAAAGCTTTAGAGCTTGTTCCTGTTGTCAACTTTTCTGAATTTGATCAGGCTTTTTATGAAAAGAAACTCCGAGAATATTTAGGTCCCGAGCAAGAAAAATATACTTCTATTATCTATGATCTTTTTCTGATGTTCAAGAAAATGGGAGAAGGAAGAAGTTTCTCTCTTCGTGATGTTCAAGAAATTGCTTATCGTGTACGTGCTATTCCAGCGACGAGTGTTCAACAAACAGTTGAAATTGCATGGGAAGTCATGCGCGGTCTTTTTACTCCTGAAGAAAGAATTGCGCTTCAACATATCATTGCCAAAAAATATGGTGTTCGTATTTTGAAAGAAGAACGACCACGAACAGGCCTGCCAGAAGTATTCCGAACCGAAGGAGCCACTCCCATTGTTTATACAGAATCCGTGTTAGATTTTCAACAGACCATCGAACAGTTTTTACGTATTCGTGAGCGCAGACTGCTTGATGTTGGGCTGGCTGAAAGCATTCAGGGCAAGCGCGGCCTTCTTTTTGAAGGACCTTCTGGACGAGGCAAAGATTTGGTTGCTGCTCATTTACTTGAAAAATCAGGCTATCAAAAAGGTGATTTAAATTCACCTGAAGAAAAAGGAAAAAATCCTAAAAAATTCTATCATATTACGGCTTCTTTAAATTATGACGATATGGTAGCAGTGATTCAAAGAGCCAGCAGAGAAGGTGCGATTGTTATTTTAAGTGAAATGAATCAAATTCCATCCAATATTTTAGAAGGTAAGCTCAATGCTCTTTTAACAGGGGATGCAGCGCCAGGTTTTGCCCTGATTGGAACGATTAATTCTGTGGATTTTGGGGGACGGGAACAACTTTCTACTGCGTTACAGAATCGCCTCATTTATCATCGGATTAATGACTACACCCAGGCCGAACTCCAAGAGATTTTGCGTGAATCTTTGGGTGGAAAAATTTCACCGGACGCTTTGACGCGTTTAGTTCGTTGGCATTGCTATCTGAGAGATTCTATTTCTAATCCTTCTGAGCGGCCTACGATTCGTGAATTGATAAGGGCGGGGGAGATTTTGGTGAGGGGATCTACAACAGTAACCCCTCCAACTCCCCTTAGCTTAAGGGGAGAGGAAAGCTCCCCTCTTAGGATAAGAGGGGATGGGGGAGTTATTAAAGAAGACTTATTCTCTCGAGTTTTTTCAAAAATCTATGGCCCTGTTTATTTCAAAATTTTGAAAATGGATAAAAAAGAATTTGATCAAGCAAAAGCAGAGACTTATGAGGAACCTCCTCGTGTCGACAATGCTGTTGCTCTAGAAAAAATTGCTCAAATGATTATTCCTGTCAATGGTCAAAAAGTGAAATTAGCCTGGGATCCTGTGACAAAAAATGGGGGATATTATAACGCGGTTACTCATGTCATTGCGTTAAGTACAGAAGCCCCGATGGGATATGATTTGCAGACTTTGGATCATGAAGCCAGTCACGGTCTTTTTACGCATGGCATGCTTTTCCCTCATGATGTTCCATTTAATCTTTACATGTGGTTGGAAGATCATCGCATGGAAAATGCGCTTCGCCATCATTTCCCAAAAGTAGATTTGTCGGACACACAAGAAATTGCTTTTGTGGAAGCCATTCAACAGGCTAATTTTCAAGAACTCATCAAAATGCGTCTTTCCAGTGTGTTTCTCTATTGCCTTTCCACTTATGCCAGAGGTTGGGTAGGGAGGGAAGCCATTGAGGCAATGGATAAAGTTTGGGAAGCTCATCAAGGCAAATATAAACCTAATCCTTTTAAATTGGCTTTGAAATATTTGGATGTAGCAAGAGCTATTATTGGTGTAGATCCAGCTGTGCGTGCCCAAGAGCCTGCCCTTCAAAATGAATTAGGTATGATCCCCCTCACACTGGATCAAGAAGAAATAGAATTTCAATATTATCGAGCTGTTCGAGCGATGCAAGAGCATCGGGATATGGTCCCACCACCTACTAGAGTTCACGAAGTGAACTCCTCTTCAAGGCTCGCTTCTAGCGAACTAGCAGGTGGTGGGATGGGTAAGGATTATGAAGCGTTGGTTGCAAGCGAAAAAGAGAAACCGAAGGAGGAGGCAACTAAAGAAATTGTTGATCCTTCTGAATCAGCCCTCAAAGTCGAATTAGCTAATGAGAGATTAGAAAAATTAGATTTAACCAAACCACCTGCTTCGCCAGCCGTTGCTCCTACACGTGTGATGCAGCTAGCGCCTGATTTAGCAAGTGTTATGAGGGCTAAGGGGCTACGATGGGCGAGAATTCTCAACGCTCTTATCTTTTGGTTGATTCTCACTCCTTGGCGGCTTTTGAAAAAAGCTTGGAAAGCTTTTGAAAGATTAGACAAGTGGACCTTAGAAGAAATAGAAAAAGTAAAAGAACCTTTCAGAAGAGCTCAACTTGAAGCTCGATACGAATGCATTGATCAAATGTCAGGGAAAAAGATTGTTTTAGATGCTCCCCTTACTTTAAAAGAACAGGCTTGGCGCCCTCTACTTTTTATTGCGAATTTTGCTCTGGTTATTCGACTCATTTTTATTTTATCTGCAGGGGGGCCTTTCTTAAGTGTATATGCAGTTGTTACATTGGTAACCACGATGTTCACAATTTTATCTTATTGGCCAGTTTCTTCTCTTCGTTCTTTAGCATTAAGTACGCATTCTGAAGATAAACGAACGCAACCTGTTCTTGTAAATGACCGACCTGCCATTAAGGAATTGACCCTTGAGTATCATGAACCTTCTAAGGTACAACGAGCCAATGATGATTTAGTTAGCAAAGAAAGAAGAGTTCCTGAAGGAGTAGAGGATCCTTTGGATATTCTGATTCCTGCAGTTGAAAGAAACGCATCAACTCTTAGAAAATTATTGAGACTTTTTTTTCGTAATCGACTGGAGTTTGGGGGAAGAACCTATGGGAATCCGGGTTTAAGTTTAAATATGCAAAGGTTACTTGAGGGAGATCCAAAACGTTTTTATTTGGTAAGCGGTGCGACGGAGCAAGAAACCCCGAAAGAAATTGTGTTTGTAGTCCCCCCCTCCAATGATATTCTTCGAGCGGAGCGAAGCGGAGTCGAGAAGGAAGATAAGGAAGGTTCTCGACTTCGCTCGAACAATACGGGTGGGCCAGAGTTAAACCCCATGATCGAAATGGCCCTTGCCTATCTCTTCATTCATGGTTTCACAGTTACTGTTTATACAGGCGACAATGAAAGACGCAAAGACATTCGTGATTTAGCTGCATTAAAGGCCGCTTTAGCTGTTCCTTCTAAATGTGATGAAGCTCTAATACGCCAAGACTTAAGTAATCGTCCTCGAGGGAGTTATATCGTTACCACATTAGATGAAGTTCAAGCATGTGTCGAAGCAGAATTTTTGCATACCTTACTTGTAGCTCCAGAAGTTGAAAAACCAGAGGCAGGGGGCACGAAGCAAGAAGTAGAAGAGCCTGTCATCCCTGAGAGTCCTAGTCAGGGATCCCTTCTTTCCGAAGACAAATCTCAAGAAGATATAAAACGTTGGATTGCGTTATTGGAAGACAGGGTAAAAAATGAAAAAGAAGAATTGATTAAACGAAAAGCTGAAGATGCATTGGGTCTCATTTATGCAAAGAAATTCTCACAGCAGGAACTAGAAGCAAAAGTGGATGAAAAGCCTGGAGGATCCCGAGCTGCAGCAATTGCTTTAGGAATACAATATGTAGAAATGGGGATAGAGAAGAACTTAAATAATAAAATAACAGATTGGAGAGTAAGATTAGAAACTTTAGATGAATCTCATCTTGACCATATAGCAGAAATCATGGGACGTGTTTATGCTAAACAAAATGAAGAAGGAACTCTGTCGATTTCTGACCTTGAAAGAGGGTTGCAAAATGATAATGCTGCTCTTCGAACTACCGCAGTCATAGCTTTAGGTTTGGTGTATGTCAAAATGTTAGAGGATGGAAAAGATACAGATATCTCTTTGATTTTATCCATGTTAACAGATAAGAATTCTTATGTAGCTATAGCCGCTGTATGCGCTGTTGAGTCTGTTTGTGAGAAGATGGCTGAAAAAGGGAAAAAGACGAAAGAAATATTTAAAGTAATGGCAAACGAGAGTAATACTAGTGTGCAATTGGCTGAGAATTTAGCACAGGGACATGATTTTAAAGATATGAATTTAAAAGAAGAAATATTGACGCAGGGGCATGAAGTCGTTCGTTTAAGTGCGGCAGTTGCTTTTGGGACTATTTATGCAGAACGAGTGAATAAGGGCGAGATGGAGGCATCCGAACTTGAGAAAATTTTGGAAACAGGAAATAATGCTCAGCGTCTTGCAGCCACGATTGCTCTAGGAAAAGTTTGTTTGAATGAGATTAAAAAAATTGAGGCAGGAAAACCTGTCATCCCCGAGAGTCCTAGTCGGGAATCCATTGAATCAGAAAGCAATTTGGTCTTCGGCCCCATCACAAAAACCGTCACTGTGTTTGATGAATATGAAATAGAAAAAATAATACCTAAAGATGCAAAAAAGCTTCCTGTTTCTAGTAGCTACGATGGTTCGGTGCATTGTCTGGCGTGTTCACCTGATGGAACACAGGTGGTAGCGGGATTACTCGAAGGGCCATTACGCATGGTGGAGAAGAAAGACGATGAATGGATCGTTTCAATGCTAGAGGGTCATGGGAATACCGTCACTAGTGTGTCATGGTCACCAGATGGAAGTCGAATTGTGTCGGTATCGCTTGATGGTCAATGGCGCATTTGGGAGAAAGAAGAAAAAGGTAAATGGAGTAGTTTGGCTGGTTTCCTAGAGCATAGCAAGGACGTGAATGGTGTTACTTGGTCACCCGATGGAACGCAATTTGTAGTGAGATGGACTGATGGTACTTCAATGATTTGGAAGAAAGATAGTGAAGGAAAATGGGGCAGTTCAGAATTCATCCCCAAGGGTTTATTAATGGAGGGACAGGGTATCGCCTGGTCCCCTGATGGAACTCAAATTGTATTGGGATCGGCTGATGGCACATTGCGTATTTGGAATAAAAAATATAAAGGTCAATGGACGAGTTCGGAGCTCCTAAAAGGACATACGGGTCCTATAACCAGCGTGGCCTGGTCCCCTGATGGGACTCAAATTGTGTCCGCATCATCAGACAAAACATTGCGTATTTGGAAAAAAGACGAAAAAGATCAATGGGTCAGTTCAGAACCAAAACAACATCAGCGTAGAATCACCGGTGTAGTATGGTCACCTGATGGAAAGAGAATTGCTTCATTAGCAGATAGCTCCCACTTATATATCTGGGAAAAAATGGAAGATAAATGGGTGCATTCAGAAGTTAAAAAAATTCCAATGAGCTCTGAAGGCAGTGTTACTTGGTCCCAAAATGGTGAATATATTGCCTGTTCAAATATTTCTGGAAGTATTTATATTTTAAAAGGCAAAGGCGAGGGAAGAAAAGTGGAGGTCGAGACTTGGGGGAGGAAAAAAACTGAAGCAGGAAACCCTATCATCCCCGAAGGTATTCAGGAATCCAGTTATTTATCCGAAGCTCTGGCACAATATCCTACAAAATTTAATCCTGAAAAATCACTGGCAGATGCAAAAGTATTTGAAGCTTTTGAAGCCAAAAGACAAAGGCGAGCCATTATTGAGGCTCTTGTAACACGGGGAATTGATCGAAAAATAGCAGAAGAGCGTGTGCATCTAGTTCGAGTAGATAATAATGGCTTTAATACTAAAAATGATGAGGATGGTAAGTTTTTAGCTATCAATTTGGTAGGTTTTCCATTGGGAGACATCTCTTTTTTAAAAGGGATGACGCGTATTCATTTTGCCAGAACAGGTACAATCGAAAATATTGATGCGCTGAAAGAACTTCCTTATTTAAAGAAAGTACGGTGCTCTTTAACTCAAGAAACACAAGTTTCTGTTTTGGAAAGTTTGACAGGATTATTGTTTTTAGGCGTAGACGGAGCATTATCAAAGCATGTTCGATTACAGCAACTTCCAAATTTAAGAAGGTTTCTTGTGCGCAAAGAGGATGTGTCTCTTGATGAGATCATGGATCATTTAATATTTCATCCGAATCGGGAAAATTTAGTGATAGCTCTTAGACCTGAGATTGGTGAGATAACCGAACATCAATGGGATGCAAGCATGCAGTTGGCTTTCGAAGGTCGACGCGCTGATCAAAAAGGGCTCATTGCAGAATTTTTAAGAGATAAATTCAAATTGACGGATGAGGAGATTGGTCGTCGTCTTACTCTAACCCAGGACGGTTTTCTCGCATTAGATCTTAGTGATCTTCCCCGTGTTGAAGACATTCCTGGCTTAAGAGGTATGACCTTGCTAAAAGTTCTTAATTTGAATGGCACAAAAGTGTCAGACATTTCAGTTTTAGAAAGCCTTCCTTATTTAGAAGACTTAAGGCTTAGATATACATCGATAAAAAATATTGAAGCATTAGAAAATTTGAGAGATTTGGGAGTTGTAGATTTATCAGGTACATCTGTCGAAGACATTACTCATTTAGGCAAATTAAAAAATTTGAGGCAATTATATTTGCAAGGAACAAAAGTAAAAGAAATTTGGCCGTTAATGGGATTGGAAAATTTGGAGGTTGTCGATTTTCGTCAAATCACTATATCTGAGAGTGTGATCCTGAGTCTTTTTAAAAACCATCCGAATCCAGAGAATCTAAAAGTTCTTACTGATCAAAAGTGGATGGATAAGATGATACCCGTTGGCTACGTATGCAAGCGTGATCTTGAAAATAAAGATCATTTTTATGTTGAAACTTCTGCAACTGTTGATTCAGAGCCCTCTCTCAAAACTCCTAAAGCTGTTTTCTCTCAAAAACCTTTTGCCATCGATTACGCTGAGCGCATGCGCCAGAGAGATCTCATTATTAAATTTTTCATAGAGAAAAGTTTTGGCCATGAGGAAATTAACCGTCGTCTTAAAATAAGACCAGAGGACGGAGCTTTTGAACTGGATCTTTCAGGAATGAAGGGCTTTGGTCTTTCTTTGGAATTTTTGGAAGAATGCACAAACTTGGCAAAATTAGATCTTAAAGAAACTTCCATCGAAAATCCCCCTATTTGGGAGCTTTTCTGGAAAAATCTGAATCGTCAGAATCTGCATGTTTTTAATATTAATGGGGATGAATTTTCATGGGAATCTTCCGAAGTTCATGAGTATATCAGAGGAAAACAAGCTGAAGAGGCAGAAGCTGCTACTATGGCAGCTATGCAATCACATGAAATAGGTGCAAGAAGTGGGGAGCAAGGTTCAGAAATAAGTGCAAGTAGTGATCGAAAAGAAATGCAAGAACAAATCTTTATTTTTTGGGAGCGGATTAGTGTGATATCTGGAGGTGCTGTTGGTCCATGGGAAGAAGGAGATAGAGAAAATTTGTTTTCAGCCATACTCAATGCAAAGAGTTTTACAAATCTTAATTATGTTAAAGATCTTACAAGAATAGGGAAGTTGGATCTGGAAGGTTCTGGGATTCGAATTGGTGAAGACGAAATAGCTATTTTGGTTGGCTTAAAAAATTTAAGAAAACTTAATTTAAAGGGTCTGGAAGGAACCGATGAACCCCTGTCGTTAAAAATAATATTTAAGTTATTTTATGTTCATCCTAACCGAAGAAATCTTGTGGTAACAGGTAAAAACGGTGAAGTTTATGGTGTGAACCATCCTGATGTATTACGTACAATTGAAAGAGCTGAGCTTGAAGAAGCAGAGAAAACTGGAGCAAAAGGAGAATCTGTCATCCCCGAAGGTGTTAATCGGGGATCCCTTCCTAAGCTGGAAATCACTGAAGCTGAAGGTGAATTGTCTCTGGAAGAGCAAAAGGCAAAAATTGATGAGTTTTTGAGAAAGCTAAATTTGACTGAAGATCAAATGAATCTAGCTTTAAAAGTAAGAGAAGACGGGTTTTTGGAGTTAAGGTTTGTTTTTCGATTACGTTCTTCACACTCTGAAGAGGTTCCTTTTGTATGGTTTGATCATCCAGATATTTCTTCTTTAGATTTAAAGAGGATGACGCGATTGAAGAGGATATGGTTTAACGCTATCGGTGATCTTTCTGTTTTAAGAGGTTTGAATTTTGAGAAAATAGAAGTTAATACGCTTACTTCTTCAGAG
>JAYRIK010000064.1:0-5761 GCA_041906865.1 Candidatus Auribacterota bacterium | reverse complement strand
TTAGCGAGGGCAAGAACTTGGGGAGGGAATTTAGATCAAGCTGCAAAGAAATATCGGGCTTATCTTAAAAAATACCCTGAAGATTGGGACGTTCTTTTAGAACTTATCAAGGTAGAGGAGTGGAGAGGTAATTATTCTTTTGCTTTAAAAATGTTGGAAAAATATCAAAAAAACGTTGGAACCACCAAAGACTATTTGCAAGAAAAAGCCAGAGTTCTTGCTTGGGCCAGACGTCCTAAAAAGGCTTTTAAAATCATTAAACCTCTTCTTCAAGACGACCCTTTAAACTACGAAGTTAATTTTTCTCGAACGATTGCTTTGCACTATGCCAATCGTCCGAAGCAAGAAATAGAGAGTTTGGATGTTTTAAAACAAATTAGACCCAATTCTTCTGAAACACAGGGAATGCAGCAATTTTCCATGAGTCCTTTAAGAAGCAGTATTACTCCGTGGTTTCGATATTATACGGATTCAGATGATATCAATATTTATTCAGGACGTTTGGCGGCAGATGTTTATCTTAAACCTAAAACGCGTTTGCAAGGTGAAATAAAAGGAGATTATTTGACAGCGCCTCGGGGAAGTGGTTTTGAGAATATCGATGGAAGTGAAGATGTTTGGCAGTCGAGTGCTAGGATTGGGGGACAGCATCGATTGAACTCGAAAATGATGTTACGAGGCCTTATCGGGGGAGCCACCACCGAAGAAGAAGATCAAATTTTAACCTATCGCGTTGGAGCAGAAATTCAAGCCCAGGATCCTCTCTTGTTTAAGATAGAACGGGATCGCAGGTATTATCTAATTTCACCCCGTACGAGTTCTTTAGAAATTGTTGAAACTGTTAATAATCTGCAAGCTTCGTGGGAATTAGATTTAAAAGACACTCTTGAAATCAGCGCAAATTACGATACCTATTCTGATGACAATGAACGATGGGGAGTGATTGTTGCTCCCCGCCGTTCGATTTTGAGAAGTGGGAGACTTAATCTAGATTTAGGGGTTACAGGATTATTGTTTGGTTTTAAAGATAATTTAAACAATGGCTATTATGATCCTGATTTATATCAACAGTATATGGGGACGGGTTATGGTTATTATAAAATAAATGATAACAATGGAATTAGCCTTATCGTTAATTTAGGTGTTCAAAAAGATGAGACCTCAGATTTTCGTTTTGGAGGTGGGGCAGATATTGAAGGGATATTTGGAATTTATAATGATTGGATGCTGAAAATAAGAGGCAGCTATACCCATAATGTACGTCAAGGAAACAGTGCGTTTGAGGCCTATGCGGCAGAAGTTTCTTTAGTAAGACGTTTTTAGTGGATATGTATTTTCATTGTTTTCGGAAGAACATAAATAACTTTTTCCATTTTTTAAAGTCTCTTTGAATACATACATATCACAATCCCCATTGATAAAAGCTCTTTTGATTTTAAAAATATTACCTCTGCGAATATTTAATCCATGGTCTACAGTCAGTAAAGCTTTGTACCCTACTTTTTGAGCAATTTGTATCAATTCTTCGTTGTACCAACCTGCAGGCCAAGCAAGATATTTGATTTCTTGATGAAGCCTTTCTTCTAAGATTTTTTTTGATTTTTCAATTTCAAAAAGAACATCATTGATGTTTTTTCCTGGTGTAGTTCCTCGTAGCCAGGTGATGAGATTATTGCTTCCATCACTTGGGTGAGTCATGGTATGAGCGCCGATCTGGAAGTTTGGATTTTGAGAGATTTCAATAATATCATCCCAATCCAAATGTTCTCCTCCAATCCCTTTGCCAGTGATAACAAAGAAGGTTGCTTTAAAGTGGTATTGATTAAGCATAGGAAGAATATCTTTGACACTGAGCCATCCATCGTCAAATGTCAAAACAACAGCCTTTTCAAATGTAATTTTCCCACACATAAAATCGACTAATTCATCCATAGAAAGTGTGGTATATCCCTCATCATAGAGATATTTCATTTGCTCTTGGAATTTGCTTAGAGAAATGACCGTTTGACTCAGTTCTTGACTTAAATCAGATGTAATTTTGTGATAGATCAATACGGGGATTCCTTTCGTGGATTGTTCTGGGAAAGCCCACTTTGTTGTCAAATGGAGGATACAAAAGAAGAGAAAAAGAAAAACAAAGAAATTTTTTTTATATTTCATAAATAAATTGAAAGGATTTACGTAGAATGAAGATGTTCTTATCATCATTCTACTGCCTCTTCAAGAGCTCATTATAACAAAAACAGGGGGTTCATAGTATTTACATTTATGAGTTTCTTGCAGTAAGATTTCTGTTTCTCTTGACAAAAAATTTTTTTCTAATAGAATATATTCTCGAGTCGGCATAGGATGCATGCAAGTAAATTTTATATGGAACCGTGGGCCTGCGATTAGACTCACGGCATTTTTTTTACTTTGTTTGGGACATCGCTTTGACTCAGAAAGGATTTACAAATGGCTAAAGGAACAGTCAAATGGTTTAATGACCAAAAAGGTTACGGTTTCATTACACCTGAAAATGGTAAGGATGTGTTTGTACATTATTCTTCTATCTCAGGCGATGGCTTCAAGACTTTACGAGAAGGTGAAGCAGTAGAGTTTGAAGTAACACGTGGCCCAAAAGGTGAGCAAGCCGTTAACGTCACCAAGGCGTAATTGTCCTATCATTGGATAGGTATACAAGATCCCTTCCCGATTTATCGGGGAGGGATTTTTGTTTTTAGACGTTTTTGGGATAAGGTTTTCGTCTGGTTTTAATCCTTTTTTTAAAGTAAAATAAATAGACAAGAGGTTTTTGGAAATTGTTGTTTCTTGAGAGTATTAATACTACAACCTTCTTATTCTGTGATGGATAGGTATTTATAGAGGACAGTATTTTTAAGGTTGGCTTTGAATCAATAAATGGAGCTTTCATGCCATTTCAAAAATATCATTCGAGGCTTTCTTTTAAGTTTGTCTTATTAACAACCCTTCTGATTGTTCTAACTTCCCTCATTTTAGCTCTTTTTCTTTTAAGAAGTAGAGAAAGCGATTATTTAGAGTTTTTAAAATCAAGAGGAATTGCCTTGACGCGTATCTTGGCCTTTAACAGCGAGTACGGTGAAATTACCCATAATACAGAAGTTTTAGCAAAATTAGTTCAAGGAATATTGCAAGAAACAGATGTTATGTACGGAGTGATTCATGATGCTCAAGGAAATATTCTTGTAGAATCTTATCGCTCAGAAGCTTCGCATATGAAGCTTCCAGGACGATTGATTGAAAAAGCTTTGGCTTTAAAGTTGAGCTTAAAGAAAGAAGAATCCGAAGAAATTTTTGTTCAAGATTTTTTAAATTCTTCAGGAGAAAACATAGGGTTTGATATTTCAGCCATTGTGAAGACAAGACGTTTAGCACGGTCTCATACCCAAGATGAACTTTTGCCAGGCTATCTTGGCATTTTGGATCAACTTAAAAATATTCTTAAAATTGATGGACAGATTATTGAAGAAAAAATAGGTACGGTTCGTGTAGGTATTTCTTTAGCAAATCTTCAGAAATCAATTCTCAAAATTAAACGAACCATTAGTGTGATCACCATTCTTGTTGTTTTCTTTGGTGTCATTATCACTACGGTTTTAGTGCAACTGATTGTTCGTCCCATTCGTCGATTAGTCTATGGGACGCGCCAAATTGCACAGGGGAATTTAAATTATGAAGTCCAGGTTTCTTCAAAGGATGAAATAGGTGAGCTTGCAGCTTCTTTCAATCAAATGACGCTTTTCTTAAAACGCTCTCATGAGGAAGTAGAAGAATATCGGCGCATGTTAGAGAAGATGGTGGAAGAAAGGACACGAAAATTAAGAGAAACAGAGGCAGAGCTGATTCGTTCGGAGAAATTTGCAGCGATTGGAGAGTTGATCACAGGGATTACCCATGAGCTTAACAATAAATTGACCCCTATTTTAGGCTATGCACAGATTTTTAAAACCATGGATTTAGATGTGAAAGTGGCAAAGTACATGGATATCATTGAAGAATCTGCTGTGAATGCAAAAAAAATTGTTGAGTCTTTGTTAAAATTTGCAAGAACAGCTCCTCCTCAGAAAATTTATGTCAATTTAAATCAAACCATGAGAGAAACATTAGATTTGGTGGACCCTCATATTCGAAAACATCATATTGATCTTCATCTGAATTTAGATCCTGAACTGCCGATGACGATGGCTGACCCAGGGCTTGTGAGTCAGGCCTTTTTAAATATGTTGAATAATGCTTGGCAAGCCATGGAAGAAAAAGGTGGGATTTTAAGTGTACAGTCCTATCAACGAGATCATAAAATTTCTTTTCTCATCCGAGATACAGGCCTGGGAATCCCCCCAGAAAACTTAGCGAGGATTTTCGATCCATTCTTCTCAACCAAAGAAGTGGGGAAGGGAACAGGTTTGGGACTTTCTATTTCTTATGGCATTATTCAGAGTCATGAAGGTGTGATTCATGTTGAGAGTCGTCATGGAGAAGGATCTACATTTACCATTGAACTTCCTATTCGCAAACCTCAAGAATCTTTTGAATCTAAAACTTCTTCTGAAAATAAAAAAACAATTTCAAAGCGAGGGAAAATCCTTGTCATTGAAGATGAATTGTCCGTCAGGACATTGCTTCAAGATATGCTAAGTCCTCATCATCAAGTCAAGGTGGTCTCGGATGGTCATCAGGCCAAAGATATTATTACACAGGAAAAGTTTGATGTTTACTTGGTGGATCTTCGCATGCCTGTGATGGATGGACGTGCGCTTTATCAATGGATGACAGAAACGATTCCTTCAGAAGCAGAAAAAGTTATTTTCATTACAGGGGATACTTACGATAAAACAACACAAACTTTTCTCATGAGTGTGCCACGCCCTCAGTTGATGAAACCCTTTCAAATGGAGGCTTTGCAGAATGTCATTATGGACGTTTTAGATAGATCGAGTTTGTAAGAAAAGAGAAAAATTTTTTAAGAAGTTTCGGATGTTTCTTCGTTTAGATTCTCAGTTTCGTTTTTATTGTTTTTTTCATCTTTTAAGGGACTAGAAAAGCGATATCTCCCGGAAAACCAACCTTGTAAATCTACAAGCTTACATCTTTGGGAGCAAAAGGGGAAAAAGGAGGGATTTTTGAGATCTTTGAAATCACCTTCCAATATTTTTTTACAAATAGGGCAATGAGCTTGGGCCATAGTGCTTAAGATTTTTTCTTAGAGGGTGTTGATGAGGAGTCTTTAGTGGGTGTACTGGGAGATTCCTTTTTTGCAGAAGATTTATAACTCTCTGTTCTATAGTCTGTGCTATAAAATCCTGATCCTTTAAAGATAATACCTGCTCCTCTCCCAATCAGTCTTTTGACCCGACCTTTGCAGGTAGGGCATGTCTTAAGAGGTTTTTCACTCATGCTTTGAAATTTTTCGAATGCTTTCCCACATTTTTGGCATTCGTATTCATATGTAGGCATCTTAAGCTCCTTCTTTACAGAAAATAGAACACGCTCATACTAACATTTTTAATGTTTATCGACAACAGGGGCTTGAGCCAAAAATTCAAGAATTTCGTGAATACTTTTTGAGATTGAAGATTTTTCATCTAAAAGAAACCAGTGAATACGGGTATCTTTTTTAAACCATGTCAATTGTCTCTTTGCGAGATGGCGGCTATTTTGTTTGATTAAAGTAATGGCTTCTTCAAGGCTTGACTGGCCTTTAAAATAAGTGATGAGTTCTTTGTACCCGATGGCTTGCATA
>JAYRIK010000063.1:0-10854 GCA_041906865.1 Candidatus Auribacterota bacterium | reverse complement strand
CTTTAAAAGTGTTTCGCTTAACGAATGTATTTTATCAACATAAAGAGGAGATTGAATTTTGCCCATCGCACTCAAAATCAAAAGACTGGGAGATCCTTCAGGAAAAGCTTTGGAAATCTTAATATCGGTTTGTAATTGTGTATCCTGGCTTGAGAAAAAGAAATCGCTGTCCACATGCGGAACAAGGTCAACTGAACGAAAAAGAAACGCAACAAAACCTAAAAAACAAAATACAAAAAAAACAAGACTATAACGACCTAAATTATTTTTTATAAAGGAGATATTTAATATTTTCTTGTTGGCCTGAGTCATCGTTACCCTCGCTTCGAAAATCTTGAATACCATCAAACTTACACCATTAAGCAAAATCCAAAGATTGATTTCAAGACAAATGAATTAAATTAGAATTTTCTAATTTAATTTTAACCCTCCTTTAATACCTTTCTTAAGATAATAAACTTGTAAAATTAAATTGCATCTAGACAGGAGACAGAATAATGAGTCCAAAAAATCTAAAGTTGAGCGGTTTTCAATGCAGTGGATGTGGAAAAATTTTTGATTCCAGAAATGCGCTTGAAAATCATTGTCTGGCCTGTATTCAAGAAAGCGAGAAGGACGAATGGATATGCATCAAATGCAATTCAAGTTTTAATAAAAAAGAAAATTTAAAGATTCATGAAGAAATTTGCATAACTTATTTAAAATAAGGAGACCTATCATGAAAATAACGTGGGCAACCAATACGATATTAGTTTTACTTTTAGCAAACCTTGTCATACCTGCACAAGCGATGTCTGAAAGAAAAAAACAAAATACACCTCAAAAGAAGGATATGATATCCGAAGAAACTACCCGTTCTACCAATAGTTATTCTTCTAAGTTAAATAAGACTTCAACACAAACACAACCTTCAGATCAAACCACACTCAATACAACGCCTGACGCCACTTCCCCTCCCGATCAGAACTCATCAGAAGAAATCTCAAATCCTACCCCTCCTGGTATAGAGAATAGTCCTGATGAATTTAATAAAGAAACCGAAAATCACAAAGGAGAAGCAGGAGATAATTATGAAACTACATCCACTTCCTATTGAAGAAAATGAAGCCGTTCCTATCGTGAATGATCTTATTGAGGTCTGTAAGGACGGACAAAAAGGTTTTAAATTAGCAACACAAGCTGTAAGGACAAGAAGAGTAAAAAATCTTTTTTCACAATACGCTCAACAGTTTTTGAATTTTTTATCTGAACTAAAAGAATGGATAAATCAAAAAGGAGGAAATCATAGACCTACAAGTATGCTAGGAGCCTTGCATCGCGGTTGGACAAATATAAAATCCATTGCAACCTCCGGGAATGAAGCTGCCATTGTTATGCAATGTGCTTATGGTGATGGAGCTGCAGTAGAAATGTATAAAGAAGCGCTCGAAAACAGTTTGCCATTTGAGCTGCAAGAAATACTTTACCGACACTGTTTTGAACTTCAACAAGCTCATTATCAATTATGTCGACTTGGAAAAATGTATGAATAAAAACAGAATTTCAAAAAAGGAGGTCATTATGAAAACCAATATAAAAAAGATTATTTTAGGACTTTTCATTTTAATAGGACCTATGATCATGACATCTTTTGCAAAACCCTTAACAGACGAACAAATTGAAAAGGCAGGTAAAGATTCTTACATTTATCGAAAATACCTTAAAGATAACGATGTAAGTATAAAGTCCAAAGAAGGAATCGTGACTTTAAAAGGAACTGTCGATAATGAAAACGAAAAAAAGTTAGCTGAAGAAACAATACAAGGAATGCCTGATGTTAAAAGTGTCGATAATCAACTTGAAGTAAAAAATGCATCTGAGGACAAAACCTCCGATCAATGGATTGAAACAAAGGTAAAAGCAGCCCTGCTCTTCCATCGAAGTGTCAGTGCTCTTGATACGGAAGTCGAGGTAAAAGATGGAGTTGTAACCTTAAAAGGCGAAGCAGAAAACTTAGCCCAAAAGGATTTAACGACCCAATATGCAAATGACATTGAGGGAGTTAAAAGTGTGGATAATCAAATGACGATCTCTAGTACACCCAAAAAAGAAGAGAAAGAGACGATGACAGAGAAAGTAGACGATGCATCCATCACGGCCCAAGTAAAAACAATGTTATTTGCCCACCGTTCAACCAGTGCCTTAAGAACAAAGGTTGAAACCCAAGATGGGAAAGTGACTTTAACAGGAAAAGCCAAAAATCAAGCAGAGAAGGATTTGGTAACAAAGTTAGTGAGTGATATGGAAGGGGTTAAAGATGTTAACAATGAAATGACGGTAGAAGAAAAATAATAAGCCAATCGCGGGGGAAATGAGTGAAAGACCGGCAAGGTCTCCTCATTTCCCCTCTTCTACCGTAAGGAGGAAATGATGAACTATCAAGCCATAAACTTTGAAGATCTATTAGGAATGCCAGGTTTTAGCGATGCTCTATTAAAAGATCATTATAAACTTTACGAAGGTTATGTTGAAAACACTAATAAATTACTATCTTTGATCAAGAAACAGGAAATGAATAGTCCTGAATTTTTTGAATTAAAACGTCGCTTGGGTTGGGAATTTAACGGGATGCGGCTTCATGAATATTATTTTGGAAATTTATCTAAGAATAAATCTGAATATAATAAAAAAAGCCCCTTAGCTCTAAAAATTGCAAAGGATTATGAATCATTTGAAGCCTGGAAAAAAGAGTTTACAGCGATGGGCTTAATGCGCGGGATTGGATGGGTAATGCTTACTTATGATTGCATAGCGGAACGTTTGCATAATATTTGGATTAATGAACATGATACCGGGCTTTTAGTGGGAACCCTTCCACTTCTAGTGATGGACGTTTTTGAACATGCTTATGTAAAAGACTATGGAATCAAACGAGATGGCTACATTCAAGCATTTTGGAACGACATTCATTGGGAAGAAGTTGAAAATCGCTATGAAGCCAAACAAAATGCATTAAATTTACTAGGCCATTCATTAAAATAAATAGATTTATGTAGGCCAATACTATGAGAAACAAAGTATAAATAATCATTCATTAGAAAAATCCTTTGTTTCTCATAGTAGGATAAAGACTTATAATGATTTTTCCCCTATTCAAAGCAAAAGACATGCGTTTAAAAAAATGTTAATATAACAGAACATTTTTTAATTCATATTTCCCTAAACAAGGTTTTCCTGTATTTGTTATACCCTGCCCTCTTATTGGGGTTTAATTAAGTTACATGATAAAGGAGGATTTATCCGATGCGCATTCTTGTGATTGAAGATGAGAAAAAAATCGCTTCATTTATCAAAAGAGGTCTTAAAGAAGAGGGATATGTTGTGGATGTAGCATACGATGGAGAAGAAGGACATTTTATTGCAACCACTAATGATTTTGATTTAATTATCCTTGATCTCATGCTTCCTAAACTGGATGGAATGAGCGTTTGTAAAAAAATACGAGAAGAAAAGATTACCACTCCCATTATTATGCTCACAGCAAAAGGAGATGTAAAAGACAAAGTCAAAGGCCTCGATATAGGAGCAGACGATTACATTACCAAACCTTTTGACTTTCAAGAACTACTTGCCAGAACGCGTGCCCATCTGAGGAAAAAAGAATCTTCATCCACTCAACTCCAAGTAGGAGATCTTACTGCCAACTTATTAACTCATAAAGTTGAAAGAGCAGGCCAAGAAATTGTCCTAACCCCAAAAGAGTTTATTCTCCTGGAATATTTAATGCGCAATGCAGGGACTATCATCACTCGCACCATGATTTCAGAACATGCTTGGGATATCAATTTTGATGTGTCTTCCAATGTCATTGACGTCTACATCAATTATTTAAGAAAAAAAATTGATGAAGGCCATAAGAAAAAATTAATTCAAACCATTCGCGGAAGAGGCTACTTGCTCCAGGAGTAATATGGACAGATTTTTTCTTAAATCAGTACGATTTAAAATCATTCTTCTTTGTTTACTCACCCTAGTGAGTCTTTTTCTTATTTTTTGTATTTCCATACAACGTCGATTTACCAATAGCTTATACGAAAAAATTGATGCTCTTATTTTGCTCAAAGCCGAAGGCATAGAAAATTCCATTCGAACTTATTGGCAAACACAAAACACGGATGTAACAAGAGACTGGTTTACATCCAATGTTTTTTCCGGAGAAAAAGATATTAAATTTGAAAGAATCGCTGATTATTTAGCCAACGACAAAATACGAGATGAATTAGAAATTACAGGGATGCATGTAGACATTGTAGATCCTACGGGCGTACTTATTGCCTCGTCACGCGAATTTCCTGAGGTCTCTTTTCTAAGAAAAAAAATCATGGCAAGACCTTTACAAAATATTCGTTTTGATGATCTAAACATCACAATAAGCGCAGGCAAAAAGGTCCCCGTTCGTATTCTTACCAAGTCGATTCGAAATCAAAGCCAAGTCAAATGTATTGTTCAAGTTATTGCTTCCCTTTCACCCGTTATGACTGAAATCCATCGTTTAAAAAAAGTCTTTTTTACGTTTCTCCCTATTGCTGTTTTAATTGCAGGCATTACAGCTTATTCGCTGGTAAAAGTAACATTAAAGCCTATAGATGAAATGGTTAAAACCATTCGCGAAATTAAATCAGACAATCTAAAATTGCGCTTACCCGTTTCCCCTTCGAGCGATGAAATCAGTCGACTCGCCCATACTTTCAATGAGACCCTAGAACGTCTGGAAAAATCATTTATGTCTCAACAACAAATGCTTCAAGATATATCTCATGAATTAAGAACTCCTTTAACCATTATTAAAGGCCAGTTGCAACTGGCCTTATCTAAACCTCGTTCCCCCGAGCAATACAAAAACGTTTTATTCAGCAATCTTGAAGAAGTTGAAAAAATAAAAAGAATCATTGATGAAATCATGGCATTAGCTCAGCTAGAAACACAAAAATTTGTTGATGAAATGGAGAGTATTCAGCTAGGCGACTTAATCCGTTCTATTATTGAGGATATTCATCCACTTGCAAAATCAAAAGAGATCCAACTCTCTTTTACGGATTCTACAAAACTCATTTTAAAAGGTAATCCCTTTCAACTTCGACAACTATTTTCTAATTTGCTTGAAAATGCCATCAAATATAATCATCCTGGAGGACAAGTCATTGTCAGAGTAAATAATGGAGACGGAAGAGCTAAAGTCGAAATTTCTGACAATGGGATAGGAATTTCTCCAGCAGATTTACCTTATATTTTTAATCGCTTTTATCGAGCTGATAAAGCTCGTCAAGGAAGTGATGGGATTGGGCTAGGTTTAAGTATTGCTAAATCTATCGTTGAAGCACATCAAGGCAGAATTGAAGTCAAAAGTATTCTCGGACAAGGAACTACTTTTAATATTGTCTTTCCCTTAACTCAATAAATTTTTATGAAAGGATAATCATGAAAGCAAAATATCAAACATTTTTAAGTCTTTGCATTAGCGCTTTATTATTTTTCAATCAAGGATGTGCTGTTGTTCTACTGGGAGGAGCTGCAGCTGGAGTGGGTACCGTCGCATTTATGAGAGGTGAATTAAAATCGACCCAAACAATCCCCTTCGATCTTGCCTGGAGTGCCACATTGGCTACTGCCGAAGAGTCAGGATTTTTAGTTATTAAAGAGCAAAAAGATGCATTTTCAGCCGTTCTTATGCTTCGAGATGCCAAAAACAGAAAAATACAAATCAACCTCAAAAAAGAATCTGAGTCATTAACAGAAATAGGCATTCGTGTGGGTGTTTTTGGGGATCAACCCATATCACAAACATTGCTTCAAAAAATTAAAGAGAAAGCTGTCATTGATACAGCTCCTGAAATGGTTAATTAATTATAAGGAGAAAATCATGCAAATAGCCATTGAGCCTATCTTTTCCATCATTGCAGGCATTTTAATTTTGATTATGCCTACACTCCTCAATTACATTATTGCTCTTTATCTGATTCTGATAGGAGTAGTAGGCTTACTTCACTGAAAATTAGTTTTTTCTAATTTAATTTTAACCTTACCCTAATGACCTCCTTTGTATACTGGCAATAGAACATCAAGGAGCCCATCTGGCTTCCTTAAAACACAAAACAGAGGCATATCATTTCCCTTCACAATCTCAACATATTTTTAAATTTCATATCTTTTCCTTTTGTATATACATCCTCTTAAAACTAAGGAGGTAAGTATGATTTGGAGTAAAAAAGATCTTCAAGAAGTCGTCTCATCCAAAATCAGTCCCCATAAGCTGATTATTGTCTCCAATCGAGAACCTTATCAGCATGTTTACGAAGGAGATGAAATTAAATGCAAGGTTCCTCCGAGTGGCATGGCAAATGCCTTAGACCCCGTACTACAGGCTTGTGGAGGAATTTGGATTGCTCACGGATCTGGAGAGGCTGATCATGAAGTTGTGGATACACAAAATACCATTAAAGTTCCTCCTGAAAATCCAAAATACACCCTGAAAAGAGTGTGGTTAACAAAAGAAGAGGAAGAAGGATATTATTACGGATTTTCAAATAAGGCTCTCTGGCCTCTCTCACATATTGCTTATCGGCGTCCCATTTTTAATGAGTCCGAATGGGAACGGTATAAAAAAGTAAATGAGAAATTTGCTGATGCTGTGCTAGAAGAATTGAAAGATGAAACAGGCCTAGTTTTTATTCAAGATTATCACTTTGCTCTTTTACCTAGAATCCTTAAGAGAAAAAGACCTGATATTATCACAGCTCAATTTTGGCATATCCCCTGGCCCAACCGTGAAATTTTCAGAGTTTGCCCGTGGGCCGAAGAAATTTTAGACGGGCTTTTAGGCAATGACCTTTTATGCTTTCATATTCTTTTCCACTGTCAAAATTTCTTAGATACAGTGGATCGTACGATTGAATCTAAAGTAGATTATGAACTCTCTTCTGTGACTCGAGGGGGGAAGGAAACCTTAGTCAAACCCTTCCCTATCAGTGTTGATTTTGAATCTATCCATACCATCAGCCAAAACCCTGAAATGAATAATGAATTGTTACGACTTCGCAAAACTTATGGTTTAAAAAATCGTCGTGTTGGAGTGGGGATTGATCGTATTGATTACATCAAAGGAATTCCAGAACGACTTCGTGCGGTGGACCGCTTCTTCGAAAAATATCCGGAGTATCGAGGTAAATTCACATTTTTACAATTGGGGCCTTTTTCAAGAATTCATATTCAAGAATACAAAGAATATAACGATGAAATCAATCATCTTGCTGTTGAAATCAATATGAAATACGGATTCAAAGATTGGAGACCTATTATTCTTCATAAAGTTCATCTTAGCCCGAAAGAAGAAATTGCGTACTATCGACTTTCAGATGTACTCGTCGTCAGTTCTCTTCACGATGGAATGAATTTAATCGCAAAAGAATTCGTTGCAGCAAGACCAGATTTAAATGGTGTATTAATCCTAAGCCAATTCACAGGTTCAGCGCGCGAACTCACAGATGCTCTGCTTGTAAACCCTTATGCAACGGATCAATTTGCAGATGCTTTAAAAAAAGCCTTGGACATGAGCGAAGAAGAAAAAAAATCTAGAATGCAGAAAATGCGTGAAATTGTTTCTGAAAACAATATTTACAAATGGGCTGGCAAAATCATATCTGAGATAAAAAAAGTAAGTCCAACACAAAATCTTAAGCTAGAACCCGTCTCATAAAAGGAGTGCAATTTCTATGACTGAAACCACTTCAACACCTTTCAAATTTTCAACATGTCTTTATCTTACAGAGACACTGGGTCGAAACGCAAAAAATGTGCAAGAACTTATTTCTCATTTAAATGAAGTCCCTGGCTCTTCTATTTATTATCATACACATCATTTTCTTCAACAGCATCAATATTTATCTCCAGAACCTTCCAATGATTTTGCTTATTGGGTGAAAAACATACTTGGCGATCGAGTCTTGGGGGAAAAACTTTTCGCAATCGATATTCTTCAATTTAACCATATTGAAACATTAAGAAAGGAAATTATCGCAACCCTTCAAGAGCATATAAAATCATATCCGGATGTACTCTTAAGATTCGCCTCCCCTGGCCAAGAACTCTACTTCATGAAATCCATTCACATTGTGCTCTCTTTACCTTATGAAGCGCATCATCTTGAAGAATTTTACAAAATTTTAAAGGAAGTGACTGTCTATTCTATTTACTATCATATGTTTGATTCTAAATTGAGATTAGGAAAGAATGACAACGACTTTTCTACATGGTTAAAAACATCGCTTCAAGAAAATGAACTTGCTTCAAAAATTTCTCGCTTAGATCCTTACACTCATACTTTAGAAGAATTGCGCAGTAACCTTTGCTCTCTCCTCAAAGAAAGGATAAATTTATGATCATCGACCAATATGCTCCCTTTATAGGGAAATCAACCGTTGATGAAATTCGCTTTCTGGCCAGTCGCCTGAAAGGTCGAACCATGCAACATGTTAATTCAACAGCCGTAGGCGGTGGCGTTGCTGAAATCCTCACTCGTATGGTTCCCTTATTTTGTGAGCTTGGAATTAATGCTCGATGGGATGTCATTAAGGCAGGCGAAAAATTTTTTGCCGTCACAAAAAAGTTTCATAACATGCTTCATGGAAGAAAAGAAGAATTAAGCCAAGATGAATTAAGACATTTTGAAGAAGTCAATCTTCAAAATCTGATGGACATGGATTTATCAAGTGATCACTTTTTTATTCATGATCCCCAGCCTATTGGGCTTATCGAAAAAAAATCCAAAATCGGTAAAAAATGGGTATGGCGATGTCACATTGATTCTGCCTCTTCTGATCCACTTCTTTGGACTTATTTAGAAGGATACATCAAACATTACGATGCTGTTATTTTTTCAGCACCCTCATTCTCAAAATCGCTTTCAGTACGACAAGTTTTGATTAGTCCTTCTATTGATCCTCTCAGTGATAAGAATAAAGATTTATCTCCAGAAGTCATTAGGGATGTATTGAAAAAATTAAAAATTGAAACTGATAAGCCGATTATGAGTCAGATTTCTCGTTTCGATTATCAAAAAGATCCCGTCGGAGTGATTAAAGTCTATCGATTGGTAAAAAAAGCCATTGATTGCCAACTCATTCTTGCCGGAGGAGGCGCTACCGATGACCCCGAAGGAGCAAAAATCTTAGAAATGGTTCAAGAAGAAGCAAAAAATGATCCCGACATTCATGTTCTATTTCTACCTCCATCCTCTGACATTGAAATCAATGCATTACAACGAGCGTCTCAAGTCGTTCTTCAAAAATCTTTAAGAGAAGGTTTTGGATTGACGGTTGCAGAAGCTCTTTGGAAATCAAAACCTGTAGTTGCTTCCGCTGTCGGAGGAATCACCTTACAAGTAGCACATGGATACACAGGACTTCTGTCTCACACCATTGAAGGAACAGCTTATTATGTAAAACAAATTTTACAAAATCCCAGCTTTGCAGATAAACTGGGAAAAAACGGGAAAGAACATGTTCGACAAAATTTTCTTATTACACGACATTTAAGAGATTATCTCTTACTCATGCTTAGCCTTGAAAATGAAGGAGAAACCATTTACCTGTGAAATACTTTTGGAATCATCGCAACTCATTCAAAACAAAAATAAAAAATGCTAAAAAGATCTTTTTAGCATTAGATTACGATGGGACTTTAAGCACTATTGTCAAAAACCCCAAACAAGCCTTCCTCTCCTCCCAAACCCGCACGCTTTTAAAACAGCTTTGCAAAACACCTCACTTACAATTAGCCATTGTCACCGGTCGCTCTATGCAAGATATCCAAAAGCTAGTCGGCATCCAAGATATCATTTATATTGCAAATCACGGATTTGAAATTTCTGCCAACACCAAGACTTGGATTCATCCTCAAGCAAAAAAATCCATTCCACTTTTGAATCAGGCGCTCTTAGAACTTCATGAAAGGCTGAATGCAATACCAGGAATTCTTATCGAAAACAAAAAGGTTACAGCATCGATTCATTACCGAAAAACCCCCTCTCGATTGACAAAAAAAATTCAAATGGAAATTAATAAAATCCTTTCAAACCATCCTAAAATCTTCAAAAAAACCGATGGTAAAAAAGTATTTGAAATACGTCCAAATATAAATTGGGACAAAGGGCAAGCTTTAAAGAAAGTATTAAGGAAAAAATATTCATCAAAGAATCAGCCGTTGACTCTCTTCCTTGGAGACGATCAGACGGATGAAGATGTTTTTCGTATGCTCACTCAAAAAGATTTGGGAATACGTGTGGGATACGCCTCTACATCTCATGCCGATCTCTATGTTCGAAACACGCCAGAGGTAAGTCGATTGCTCAAACTTTCAAAAGAAGCTCTCACTTCTAATTAAGATACCCCCATTAGGCAATGCGTTTCCTGAACTTCAAAATACTAATACTCATCACTGCAATCGCCATCGCTAAAAGTGGAAGCACTTGATCCCATAAATCACGAAAGCCCAATCCCTTCAAAAGAATTCCTCTCACAATTTTGACATAATACGTTAGCGGAATAAGAAAGCTAACTCCATAAATGGGCCACGGCATGCCTTCTCTAGGGAAAATATATCCTGACAAAAGAATAGAAGGGGGAACAACAAACATCACAATCTGAGATGCTTGTTGCTGATTGTCGGCAATCGTAGAAGCAAAAAGGCCATAGCCTAAACAGACAACCATAAAAAGGAACGTGAGCCCTAACAAGGTTAAAGGACTTCCTAATATGGGAATAGCAAAAACAAATCTTGCTGAAAGAATAATAGAAAGAGCTATCAACAAACCAATACATG